>DASSKX010000582.1:0-2694 GCA_035689925.1 Acidobacteriaceae bacterium | reverse complement strand
CGTCCCAGCTGCTCGCGCAGCTCCCGCCGCTCCTGCCCGCCGCCCAGGCCCAGCTCGCGCACGAGCTGCTTATACCCGGCTTTCCCGCCAGGCAAACGTCCGATGTGGCGCAGCAATTCGCGGTCATCCATAGCTGGTTTGATGGTACCGAACCCTCACGCTCTCGCAGGGAGATGAGCGGCAACAGGGAACGCGCGGCAATTCAGGCCAACGCAGCCGCACCCAGCCGCCGCATCATACCGCCACCATGTAAAGTGGTTTTCGGGTCGGGAGTCGCGCAGTCAGGGAGCCGCGCAGGTGAAACGCAAACAACTGGCCGCTGTCCTCGCAACCGCAGCGCTGTGGGCCGCCGTTCTCGTCAATTTGTCCCGTCACGTCGCTCCCATGGCGAATATGGCTGCCGGTCTCGCCATTCTGCTCTTCGGAGCCTGGCGTCGCCCCGACAACCGCCTGGCGCTCTACATGATCGGCATGTTCTTTCCCGCCTATGTTCTGATCGACGCCAGCCTCCTCAACACCATGGGCAAAACCGTGTCGCACCGGCGCCTGCTCGATGACCTGTTTTCGCGCATGGAGGGCGGCGTGAGCGCGCAGGTCTTTCACTGGTCTCAGCATCATCCTGCCGTCGCCGTGCCGTTTGCGATGGCCTATGGCGCCATCGGCATCTTCATCGCCATCAGCCTTGCGTTCGGTGACTGGCGACGCATCCTGCGCGCCTATGCCTGGATGCTGCTGATCGCGCCGGTGTTCTATTTCATCTTTCCCGCCGTCGGCCCCGGCTACCTCACCGACGCCTCCGCGCCGATCAACTGCCTGCCCTCGGTGCATCTGACAACCGCGATTCTGGGCACCATCTACCTGCCGCGCCCATGGAAGTGGGTCGGCGTCGTGTTCATCGCGCTCACCGCCTGCGCCACCATCACCACCGGACAGCATTACCTCATCGACCTGATCGCCTCAGTTCCTTTCGCGGCGATGATCGTGAAGCTGGTCAACTGGAAGCCCGCGACGTCGCGTGGGCGCGCCCCGCAGGCCGCCTGACAAGCGGTTCGCGCGTCACTTCACAGCAATCACCTGAATCTTGTGGATCTTCGGCGGCTCGCGCAGCAGCTCATCCGCCTTCGCCATCAGCGCCTTCGCAATCTCGCCGTTCAGGTGCGCCTCGCGTCCGGCTTCATCGTTGAACGTGTCGAAGATCCCGTACTGCCCGTCATCCTCGCGAATCGCATACCAGGTGACAGTGCCTGTTTCTTTGCGCGCCAACTCCGCGCCCTGACGCAGGAACGCCTCCACCTCGGCTTCCTTGCCCGGCTTCGCCTTCAGCGACCCGTACAGCGCGTATTGCACCATGTTGCTTCCTCCTCACCTTCCGGAATTTGGCTACTCTCTCACGATGCGCGACGGCATCCCTGCACACAGCAATCCTCGTGAAAATCCCGTGTCAAGCGCAATTTTCGCGAGTTTTCCACCGAAAGTCTCCGGTTATCCGCAATTGCTCTCCACGACTCGACAGAAGAGGGTGTCATTTTCCGCGAAGATGTTTAAGATGCAGGTAACGACGGCACTGCGCGGGGGAGCATTCCTCCGGAGGGACGAGGGCCGCCGTTGGCAACGAGTTCTGCATGGACCCGGGGCTGCGATTCCGGCGGCCAGTCGCAGGGCGCCCATTCAAACGATATTTCTTTGAGAAGGAAGGAATCTTGTAACCATGTGGAAACCCAATCAACCCGGTGCCGGCGGCACCCCGCAGAACCCTGAGCCCGCGCGTCCCGCGACGCCGGCCGCCCCCAGCTTTGAATCCACCCCCTCGCGTCCCGCTCCCGCCGCGACGCCCAGCGCTTCCGCCGGCGAGCAGGCCACCATTGGCAAGAGCCTCATCATCAAGGGTGAAGTCACCGGCAGCGAGTCGCTCTACATCGACGGCAAGGTGGAAGGCTCCATCAACCTCTCCGGCAATCGCGTCACCGTCGGCCGCAACGGCCAGGTCGCGGCCAACATCTCCGCGCGCGAAATCGTCGTGCTCGGCAAGGTGCGCGGCAATGTCACAGCCAGTGATCGCGTGGACATCCGCAGCGAAGGCTCGCTCACCGGCGACGTCACCGCCCAGCGCATCTCGATTGAAGACGGCGCCTTCTTCAAGGGCGGCATCGATATCCGTAAGCCGGGCGCCAACGAGAAGGCTGACAATAAGCAGGGTTCGAACGCCAAGGCCGAGCCGGTCGGCGCGCAGGTCTAGTCGTTCACATCAAAGGCTCTCGCCGGCCCGGCACGCACCCCGGCCCGCCGCGAGAGCCTTTCGTGTTTCTACCGGCTTCGAATCAGAAGCGCGGTCGCATCGTCGCTCTGCTCTGAGAGGCCGCTGAAGCGCTGCACTTCCGCAATCAGGCCATCGACGCAGGCCTCGGGATCGCTGAAGAACTGCAGGAGCCGCTCCGGCCCGAACTCTTCTCCTGAACGATCTGTGGCTTCGGTGATGCCGTCCGTGTAGAGCAGAAGACGCGTCTCCTGCGCCAGCGTGACGGTGTGTTGCGGATACGATGAAATGCCAAGACCGAGCGGCAGCCCGGTATCCACTTCCAGGAACCTGGACGTTCCATTCATCAGCAACGGCCGCAGGTGTCCGGCGCTCGCCAGCGTGAAGGTGCGCGAGGCCGGCTCCAGCACCCCGTAAACCATGGTCACGAATTTCCCCAT
>DASSKX010000581.1:0-4821 GCA_035689925.1 Acidobacteriaceae bacterium | reverse complement strand
CGCTGGTGGGTGCCACGAGGCTCGGCGGGCCCAATGCAGAACCGTTTGTTGTGCACGCGAGTACGTGGGGGCCGGCGCTGACTGCGGGTGCGGGACTGGACTATGAGTTTCCCGGCTCGCATCGATTTGCGCTGCGGATTTTCCAGGCCGATTACCAGTACCTGCATGCGAATTTCGGACCGCAACCTGTGACCGGTGGCCGCGCCAATCTGAATGCGGTGCAGCTGAGCACCGGCCTGGTTTTCCACATGGGCAGCATCACGCCGCCTCCGCCGGTGCAGTATGCCTGCTCGTCGAGTCCGGCTTCTGTATTTCCGGGTGAGAAAGTCACGATCACCGGGAATGCGACCAATCTGAATCCGAAGAAGAAGGCTACGTACAACTGGAGCGGTCAGGGCCTGACGGTGGGTGGCACGGATTCCACTACCACGGTCGACACGGCGAACCTGGCTCCTGGCAACTACACGGTGACTGGCCATGTCACGGAAGGCCAGAAGGCGTGGATGTCGGCGGACTGCACGACACAGTTTGCGGTGAAGGAATATGAGCCGCCGACGGTTAGCTGCTCGGCCAATCCGACGACGGTGAAGCCGGGCGAGAGCTCGACGGTCACCTGCAACGGCGTGAGCCCGCAGAATCGTCCGCTGACCTACAGCTACTCGGCTTCGGCTGGATCGATCAACGGCACGGGCAACACGGCGACCCTGTCCACGACGGGCGCGCCGGCCGGCACCATCACAGTGACGGGAACCGTTGCCGACGACAAGGGACACACGGCTTCGGCCACCACGAATGTGGATGTCCAGCAGCCTCCTCCGCCGCCAACGCCGCACACAAAGACGCTCTGCTCGATTCAGTTCACGAACGACAAGAAGCGTCCGACGCGCGTGGATAACGAAGCGAAGGCTTGCCTGGACGATGTGGCTCTGAACGCGCAGCAGACGCCGGACGGGACGCTGATCGTGGTGGGCAACTCGGCCCCGGTGGCTACGCCGAAGGGCAAAGCAGCTCGCCGTCACGCGGTGACTGCTGAAGACCAGGCGGCGCAGCGCGCGGTGAACACGAAAGAATACCTGGTGACGGAGAAGGGCATCGATGCCAGCCGTATCCAGGTGCGGAGCGGCAACGCAGGCCAGGACGAGGTGCAGAACTACCTGGTTCCGGCGGGTGCCAACTTCGAAAACGACGTGCAGGGTACGACCACGATCGATGAGAGCCACTACAAGGCTCAGAAGCGGGTCGCGGCTCCGGCACGCCATCACCGCCGTAAGGCTGCCGCCCACTAAACGGCAGAAAACAAAGCAGCAAACAGGGCTGGCCGATCTGGCCGGCCCTGTTTTTTTGCCGGGGCGTATGGCTCCCTGGTTTCCCGCGAATCCGGGACTTTGGTTAGCTCTTTTGGTTCTAAAGTGGCATCAGAAAGTGAAGCCCACCGCGTGGAAACGGGCTAGTATGAGGACGCCTTCCAAGGCATCCTGAAACCGCGGAATGCCGATTCGGGTTCCGCACGCAAGAGGCCTATGAAACTGAAGCGGCTGCGATTCCCCCTCGCACTTCTTTCGGTCCTGTTCGCAGGATCGTGCCTCAACGCTGCGTTTGCAGCCCCCACAGTCTGGAATTCGATTGGGCCGGACGGCGGCGATGCACGGCGCTTCGCTTTCGACCCGCGAGATCCGAGCCGGATCTATCTGGGCACCACGGACAGCTGGATTTATGTGTCTACCGATGGAGGCTCGTCGTGGTCGCGGCTGGCAGAACTGCCGAGCCGCGAGAACATGGTGGTGGACAGTCTGGTGGTGGATCGACAGGATCCGCGAACGGTGTATGCCGGCGTCTATGTGATGGACCAGACGGATGGCGGAATTTTTATCAGCCACGACATGGGCAAGACCTGGGCACAGGCGGAGGGAATGCGCGGCCAGCCGGTGTTCGCGCTGACGCAGTCGCAGTCGGCTCCCGATGTGCTGGTCGCGGGCACACTGAAGGGCGTTTACCGGACCGATGACAAAGGGACGCACTGGCGCGAGATTAGCCCGGCGGGGAGCCGCGAAGTGCACGAGGTGCAGTCGATCGCGATCGATCCGTACGATCCGAACACGATTTATGCCGGAACCTGGCATCTGCCGTGGAAGACGACGGACAATGGCGCGCACTGGAATGGCATCAAGGACGGGCTGATCGATGACTCGGACGTTTTCTCGATGGTCATCGACCGCACGCATCCGACGGTGATGTTTTTGAGCGCCTGCTCCGGTATCTACCGGACCGATTCGGCGGGCGCACAGTTCCGTAAGGTGCAGGGGATTCCGTCGACAGCACGGCGGACGCGCGTGCTCATGATGGACCCGGCGAATCCCAACACGGTTTATGCCGGCACGACGGAAGGGCTCTACAAGACGCAGGACGGCGGAACGAACTGGGCGCGCACGACCGGGCCGGATGTGATCGTGAACGATGTTTATGTGGATCCGCGGAATCCGCGGCACATTCTGCTCGCGACGGATCGCAGCGGCGTGCTGGCGAGCGAGGATGCAGGGGCGGGATTTATCTCGTCGAATACCGGATTCTCGCAGCGGCAGGTCCAGGCATTGCTTGCCGACAACAGCCATGAGGGCACGCTCTATGCCGGCGTGATCAATGACAAGACGTATGGCGGTGTATTCGTGACCACCGACTTCGGCAGGACGTGGAAGCAGCGCAGCCAGGGGCTGGACGGCCGGGACGTCTTCGAACTGGCGCAGACGAGCGACGGAGCGCTGCTGGCGGGCACCAGCGACGGCGTTTACCGCTGGAGCGGGAGCGCATGGCAGCCAGATAACACCGTCAGCGGGCCGGTGCCGGTTCCGGTTGCAGCGCGGACGAGCGCGCATTCAAAGAAAGGCCACACGACCGCAAAAGAACGTGCGGCTGAACTGCGGCAGGAAGCGGAGCAACGCGCGGAAGAGCGGCGTGCGGCAGCGCACGTCGTCCATGTCGCGAAGATACAGGGCCGGGTGAATGAGCTCGTTGTGCTTGGTGACGCGGTTTACGCATCGACCGCTCAGGGTGTGTTCCGGAGCCTGAATCACGCAGTGTCGTGGCAGGGGCCGATGCTTGGCGTGTCGACGCCAGGCAGCTTCGGCGGGAGCTACACGGCGATTGCGGGGTCGGGCGACCTGCTTTTCGCCGGGCGGCGCCAGGGTCTGATGATGTCGGAGAATCGCGGCGCGACCTGGAAGACGGTTTCCTTCCCGGCCGGGTTAACGGCTCTGCATGCGATGACGCTCGCTCCGGACGGATCGCTTTGGGCTGGAGGACGCGAAGGCCTGTTCTACAGTTCGGATCACGGACAGACCTGGAGCCGGCTGGACAAGCTGCCCGTCGCGGATATTACGAGCGTCGCCTGGAACCAGGCGCTGCGCCGGGTGGTGCTTACCTCCGGACAGAGCACGGTGATCTTTGCGCTCGATCCTGCGGACAAAACCTGGAAGTGGTGGAATCCGGGTTGGGCTGTACACTCGGTTGCTACGGCTGAGGGGCGACTGCTCGCGGCATCGTACTTCAGCGGAGTGGTTGCGGAGCCACAGCCCGAACGGGCCGCTCTTGGCAACAGCAGTGGCATGCAGAGCGCGCAGAGATAGCGGGTGACTTTCCATCTTCGACCGGCGCAGCCCGAGGACTTCGATGAGCTGTATGCAATCGACCAATCGTGCTTCAGCCACGGGATCGCCTGGTCGAAGGCGGAACTGGCGTATTTCCTGCGGTACCCCGGCAACTTCAGTCTGGTGGTAGAAGAAGAAGGTTTGCCGGGGATCGCAGGTTTTGCGATTGGCGGCCTGGAGCGGCGGCGCGGCCAGATGTTCGGCCGGCTCATCACGATCGACGTACGCGGCCATTGCCGCCGGCAAGGCGTCGGACAAATGCTGATGAACGCGATCGAGGAGCGGCTGCGTGGGGCCGACGCGCAGGCCATTCAGCTGGAAGTGGCGGTCAACAACGGCGTGGCGCAGGAGTTCTACGGGCGTCGTGGATTCGTGCGTACGGGCCGCATTCCGGGCTATTACCAGGGGCGTATTGACGCATACGTCATGGAGAAGCGGCTGAAGCCTGCGCGACTACAATAACAATCAATGTTTCGTCTCAGCATGAGGGCTGCTGCTCTGCTGGTGCTGGCCGTGTGCGCTGCACCTCCGGCGCGAGCACAGGCGGTGAAAGACCTGCCCAGGCCCACCGACTACGTGAGCGACTACGCGCACGTGATGTCGCAAAGCGTCGAATATCAGCTGGATCGCCTGTGCGGTGAGGTGGATCGCGAGGCGCACGCGCAGATTGCGGTCGTGACGATCAACACGACGAATGGCGTGCCCATCCAGCAATACGCGGTCGAACTGGAAGACGCCTGGAAGGTTGGGCCGAAGAACAGCGATCGCGGGGTAATCGTCCTGCTGGCGGTAAAAGATCGCCAGCGCTGGATCGCGACCGGTTATGGGCTGGAAGGCATTCTGCCGGACGGCAAGGTGGGCGAGATCGGACGGCAGATGGTGCCGATGTTGCGCGCCAACGACTTCGACGGCGCAGTCACGCTGGCGGTGGATGAAATTTCGCAGATTATCGCGCAGGATGCCGGCGTCAGCCTGAAGCCGCTGACCCGGGCCGGCGCGGAGCAGCGGCAACCGCACGCGAGCGCGGGCCAGGTAATCGGCGGGATCATCTTCATCATTCTGGTCATTATTTTTCTGATCTGGGCGGGTGGATCGGGACTGCTTGGGTTTCTGCTGGGGATGTTCTTCGGCGGCGGTGGCCCATGGCGCGGCGGCGGCGGAGGAGGAGGCTGGGGCGGCG
>DASSKX010000580.1:0-2317 GCA_035689925.1 Acidobacteriaceae bacterium | reverse complement strand
ACCGCCCGCTCCCAGTTCGCATCCACCACTGCATCTTCCGGACCCGGCTCCTCAGCCGCCACATCTTGCTCAAGCGCCGCTGCGCCATGCTGACGAAGCCGATCCACCGCCGTCCTCCACGCCGCGCGTGCAATAAACGCCCGCTCGTCCCGCAGGTCGCGCCAGCCCTTGTTGCGCAGCAGTTTCAGAAAGACCTCCTGCGCCGCATCCTCGGCATCCTGCACATTGCGCAGAACCGACCAGGCAACTTTGCAGGCGAAACGCCACTGGCGCTCCATCAGCCCGGCAAACGCCGCTTCATCGTCGCTTCCCACGCCCGCCGGCTCCTCGCGCTTCGCTGCTCTTCATCGCCAAAGACGGACCACCTGGCTCGCCTGTTCACTTTTTTCTGCTTTTCGATTGCTGGTCTCAGTTTCCCGTGCTGAATCTTCTATCGTGATCCACGCATCCCTGAAGAGGTCATTCCAATTCGGAGCTATCTTCCCATGAGCACTGCACCTGCGGCCCTGCGGTTCACTCCCGGCAATCCTCTTCCCGACGCCTCGATTGACCAGATCTTTCGCGAGGCCCGCACCTTCACCGCCTGGCTGCCGAAGCCGGTGCCCGCCGACCTGCTCCGCCAGGTGGTCCAGCTCGCCCTGCTTGGACCAACCAGCGCCAACGGCTCGCCCGGACGATTCGTCTTCGTCACCTCACCCGAGGCGAAAGCCCGATTGAAACCAGCCCTGGCTCCCGGCAACGTGGACAAGACCATGGCCGCCCCCGCGACGGCGATCGTCGCCTGGGATATGGAGTTCTACGAGAACCTCCCGCGTCTCTTCCCTCAGGCCGATATGCGCCAGTACTTCGTCGGCAACACGAAGCTGACGGAGGAGACCGCCTTCCGCAACAGCTCGCTCCAGGGCGCCTACTTTATCCTCGCCGCGCGCTCCCTTGGACTCGACTGCGGCCCCATGTCCGGCTTCGACCCGGACAAACTGAACGCCGAGTTCTTCCCCGACGGAAAATGGAGGGCCAACTTCCTCTGCAACCTGGGATACGGCGACCGCAGCAAGCTGCACCCCCGCAATCCGCGGCTCAGCTTCGACGAAGCCGCCCGCGTCCTCTAGCCGGTGCTGAGCCGTTACCCTGTCCGCGCCGTGATTGCGCGACAGGGTAGGTTCTTAGCCTGAGCTCTGTTCCCTGTTCCCTGCATTTCTTCCTTGCGTCCCCTCGCCGGGTCGGCTAATCTTCGCGCAATCACCACCCACGAGGTATACCCATGGACCCGCAACAAGCCCAGGCGATGCACGCCGCGATGGCCATGCTCGCTATCATGCCCATCTTCATCCTGATCTTTTCCGTAATCGTCATCATCCCGATGTGGTTCATCTGGAAGAAGGCAGGCTTCAGCCCCTGGCTGAGCATCCTCAGCATCATTCCCGCCGTGAACCTGATCATGCTGTATGTGCTGGCGTTCTCGCAGTGGAAGGTGGTGCCGGTGAATCAACCCCTGGCACAGGCCACCTATCCTCGCGTCTGAGCCCAGGAATCCGCTGCCCTCGACCACCCTGCTCGCGGCAGGGTCGCGGTGCATGCACGGGACTGTCCGGAGAGACCAGCTTGCCAGGTACCCGTCAGATATTAAACAGGTCGTTAATCGCTTGCGCTAAGCACCCGCCCATGAACAACTTGCCTTGATGAGGCACATTTTTGGCACGCTCTAATCGAGGCGAACCAGCCAGGCTTCGCCCTCTTGCGGATGCAGCCGGTTGGCAATCTGCATAGCAATCTGGCGGTTGTCATGCTCCGGCCGCACACGGACCCAGAACCCCGTCGGACCCTGGAATTCGATCACGTTGGCCGTCTGATACTGGCGCTGGAGCTTCTCCTCCAGATGCACCGCCGCCGACCTGCTGGTGAAGGCGCCGATCTGGACGCACCACCGTCCCCCCTCATCCATCGGCTTCGGCGTGGTGTAGACATCGACTCGCACCTCGGCGGTCCCCGGCGCATACACGCCGACAGCCTTGGCCGCTGCCAGCGAGAGGTCGAGGATGCGTCCGGCCACGAACGGCCCCCGATCGGTAACCCGCATGACCGCTGACTGCCCCGTCCGCACGTTCGTGACCCGGATCAGCGAACCCAGCGGCAGCGTCCGGTGCGCAGCCGAGAGGTGGTGCTCGTTATAGACGGTTCCGTCAGCCCCAACCCGATTGTGATACGGCGGCCCGTACCAGCTGGCCACGCCCGTCTCGCTGTAGATCGGCGCGTGCCCCGAGACATAGGCTTCATCGGCTGTCATTGCCGCGGCCGGTTTGCCCGCGACCTCCGGTGG
>DASSKX010000579.1:0-3165 GCA_035689925.1 Acidobacteriaceae bacterium | reverse complement strand
CCATCGGAAAATCGCGCTTACCCTGTACCCTGAACCATAAGCATGCAGAGACTCGGCATCCTCCTCTCCGGACGCGGCTCCAACTTCCTCGCCATCGCCGACAACCTCGCCTCCGGCAAGCTGCGCGGCTGCGAGATTGCCGTCGTCATCTCGAACCTCGCCGATGCCCCCGGCTTGGCCGCCGCCCGCGAGCGCGGCCTGAACGCCGTCGCCATCGAAGCCCGCGGACGCAAGCGCGCCGAGCACGATCAGGAGATCGTCGCCACCCTGCGCGAGCACCAGGTCGACCTCGTTTGCCTCGCCGGATACATGCGCCTGCTCTCGCCCGGATTTGTCCAGGCCTTTCCGCAGCGCATCCTGAACATCCACCCCTCGCTGCTGCCCGCCTTTCCCGGACTCGACGCTCAAATGCAGGCCTTCGAATACGGCGTTCAGGTCGCCGGCTGCACGGTCCACTTCGTCGACGAGCAACTCGACCACGGCGTCATCATCCTGCAGCGCTCCGTCCGCGTCCTCGAAAGCGACGATCCGCACACCCTCGCCGATCGCATCCTCGAGCAGGAGCACATCGCCTACTCCGAAGGGATCGCCCGCGTCGTCTCCGGCGAATACGAGATCATCGGGCGCCGCTACCTGAAGAAGAGCTAGCCCCGTGCGCGGCTCACACCAGACGTGTCAATCCCGCAACATCCCACCGAAGTAACGAGCGATGATTCCACATAACTTACCCTCGCTTACGACCGAACAAAGCTGGTCGCCCAACCTGTCCACCCTGATATCCTGAAAATAAAGAGATAAAAGGCTCAGCCCACCAGCTGAGCCTTTTTCATTGGGCATGAAACTTTTCGCTGCAAGCTGCAAGCTACCGACTACCGACTACCGGCAAGGTAAAACCCAAAAGGTATTACCTCGCAACCGCCGCCGAATCAAATGGATGCAGAAACACCCCCGGGGGAGGGGGGACCCCACCCGAGACTGAACATCTCGCCCTCACCGGGAGCGCCTACATCGCCTTCTCGTGCTGGTCCCGGCTCTCCCGGACCCGCGCGTGCTTCGTGCGCCAGAAGCTGCGCTGCTGGCGAGCCTTCTCCTCACGGCCGTCGGTTTGGCGCAGGCGCTCGGCGTCGATGCGGGGCACCTCCAACACCTTGGTGACTTCGACGCGCCGGACGCGATGCCAGGGGTAGTACAGGTTGCCGGCGACCAGGTATCCGGAGCGCGCCCAGTCCTCGATCAGGTCGCAGACGCGGCTCTTCACGTCGTTGGCGTCCTCGAAGGGCAGCAGTTCGAAGCTTTCGCCCGACTCGAGGTGGACGGTGGCATAGGCAATCAGGACCGTGTCGCTGGGGCGCGGCGTTGTGTACTCGTCCACGGCAGTTCTCCTGTTCGGAATGAGATGCGCGCCGCGCTCACTCGTCGGGTGCGCGCTCCGTTGCCACGCTGAACGCCTGCGGGGGGCGGGTCAGTGATTCCGTCCAGGCGAAGAGCAGACAGACGGCGGTGATGAGCAGGGGCCACAGGTGCCGTTCGCCGGTGATGGTTTGCCCCGCGATGCGCAGGGAATCGATCGTCGTGCACGCCTGGTGACGGCAGACGCGCAGCCGGACCAGGAACGCGGCGAACCAGCTTCCGCTCAGCAGCAGCCAGGCGAGCGTCACCCCGAGCCGCGGCCACCGCAGCCAGGCCACGAACGCGGGGAAGGTCACTGCAGTCAGGAGGCAAACCAGTCCGAACAGAACGGAGCCGTGGGCGGCCGACGGAGCCCGCCACCAGTCGAAGAATCCCCAGGCCGACGCGGCGATGCTGGCCAGGGCCGCCGCAGCAATGAGCAGGAGCTTGCGCACGCTGCAGTTATACCGTCCCGGCCGCATGGCACGCCTGCACAACCGCGCATCTCACTGAGCGTGAGGAAGAGACTCTCACGGAGGGACCTATGAGGAAGTTCATGTTCTGGGCAACCGTTGCTGCCGGAGCCGTGGCCGCTTACATGATGTATCGCCGGGGCGAAGACATCACCACCATCGCACGCGAGTCGATGCAGCACCCCGTCAAGTCGCTGCTGCGCGAGACGAAGAACGCAGCCTCCGAGGCGGCCTGAACCCGCCTCCGCCCGACAGCGCGCGCCGTCTCGTCACCGTGCGCAGACGGCGCCGCGCCCTGCATCCGATAAAATGAGGATGCATGGCTACTTCGCCCATCGATTCTCTGGTGCAGATCGATCTCGCGCCGAAGCGCCCGCAGCCCAAGCCGGAGTGGCTGCGCGCCCGCGCTCCAATGGGCGACAACTACCACGACCTGAAAAAGCTGGCCCGCAGCCTGCATCTGCACACCGTCTGCGAATCGGCGCAGTGCCCGAACATCGGCGAGTGCTGGCATCATCGCACGGCGACCTTCATGATGCTCGGCAACACTTGCACGCGCCGTTGCGGATTCTGCGCCGTGCCCAAGGGCCGCCCCGAGCCAATCGACTTCGACGAGCCGCGCCGGGTGGCCGAAGCCGTCGCCGCGCTCGGCCTGAAGTTCGCCGTCATCACCAGCGTCAACCGCGATGATGATGTGCTCGGCGGTGCCCGCGCCTTCGCCATGGTCATCGACGAGATTCGCCGCCAGGCGCCCGGCTGTCAGGTCGAAGTCCTCATCCCTGACTTTCAGGGCAACGAAGAGGCGATCCGGATGGTCGTCGCTGCGCGCCCGGAGATCCTGAACCACAACACCGAGTCCGTGCCGCGGCTGTATCGCGTGGTCCGCTCCGGCGCGCGCTACGAGCGCACGCTGCGCCTGCTCGAACTGGCAAAACAAATGGACCCGCGCACCGTGACCAAGTCCGGCGTCATGGTCGGCCTCGGCGAGGAGATGCACGAACTGCTCGCCGTCTACCGCGACCTGGCCAACGTCGGCGTCGACGTGCTGACTATCGGGCAATATCTGCGGCCGTCGAAGGATCACCTGCCCATCGCACGCTACTACACGCCCGACGAGTTCGCGTATATGAAGCGCGAGGCCCTCGCCATGGGATTCCGGCATGTCGAGTCGGGCCCGCTGGTGCGCTCGTCCTATCATGCGCACGAGCAGGCGGATGCCGCCGGCAGCCCCGTCGTGATGTAAGCCGCTACGGCGCGTACAATACCTGTTTTGAGCCTCATCGAAGAAGGACAAACACTATGC
>DASSKX010000578.1:0-5045 GCA_035689925.1 Acidobacteriaceae bacterium | reverse complement strand
CAGCACCCGAATGCGATCGAGCACGCCATAGTGCTCGTCGAGTTCGCGGCGCTTCTCGTGCTCGGCGATCACGACCGCGCTGGGCGCGAGCACGCCATGGCATTCGCCGCCGAGCGAACCAAGCGCCAGCGCATACTCCGTCTCCTGCGAATACGGCGGATCGAGAAAAACGATATCCGCAATCCGGCCCTGTTCGGCGAGCCGACGCAGCGCGGCGGAAACGCTGCGCTGCTCGAGCGCGTATCCTCCGCGAATCTCAAGTGCTGCCAGATTGCCTCGGATGGCCTTCATGGGCGCGTCCGCCTGCTCGACAAAGATGGCCTCCTGCGCGCCCCGGCTCAGGGCCTCAATGCCGACCGCGCCCGAACCCGCGTACAGGTCCAGAAAAACCGCGTTCTCCAGGCGGGGAGCGAGGACGTTGAAGAGCGTTTCGCGCAGGCGATCGCTCGTGGGACGGGTATCGATGCCGCGCGGGGCGCGGAGGACTCTCGACCGAAATTGCCCGGCGATGACCCGCACATCTCCTCAACGACTCGTTAGAATGGGCCCACCTTCTACAATATCGGGAAGAGCACCGGGAGATCGAGATGCGCGCGTGGTCATTACCGCTGGGACGATGGTTCGGGGTACACCTGCGCATCCACTATTTCTTTCTTCTGCTCCTGTTCTTCTGCGCCGCCTCGACCAGTCTTTCCGGCACGGCGTCGTGGCGCGGCGTGGTCCTCTGGTTCCTGTTGTTCGGCGCGGTGCTGGGGCGCGAAGTGGTGCGGGCGCTGACCGCGGCGTGGCACGGGCTTTCCGTACGCAGCATTTTGCTGCTGCCCATTGGCGGACTGTTTTCCTATGGCAGTCCCGACATGGCGGAGCATGCGGCGGAAGGCTGGCCGCAGATTGCTCTCACCGTCGCCGGGCCGCTGGCGAATTTGGCGTTTGCCCTGCTAGTCGCGGGATTGATTGCTGGAGCAACCGCCAACGTTCCCATTGCAAAATTCCCGATCGTCACGCCAGGGCACCTGATGCGCTCGGCGGTGTGGCTTAACGCGGCTCTGGCGCTCATCAACTGCATTCCCGCGTATCCGCTCGATGCGGGGCGCCTGATGCGCAGCATCATGGCGAAGGCTCGCGGCGTGGCGCAAGCCACGCGGGCGGCGTCCGGGCTGGGGCAGATGACTGGCATCGCCGCCGTCGTCATCGGGCTTGCGCTGCTGGCCATTCCGAACACGCGCCTCGCCGCTGGACTCAGCCCCTGGCTCATCATGGGTGGATTTTTTGTCTTCATCGGCGCGCAACTCGAAGACCAGGGCGTCATGTTCCAGTCGGTGGTGGAAACGGTGCGGATGCGCGACGTGATGCTGACGGACTTCGACACTCTGTCGCCGTCGGACACGCTGTCCGACGCGCTCTATAAGGCCATCCACAGCCTGCAGGACGACTTTCCCGTCGTGCGCGGGCCGAATCTGGTCGGCGTCGTCTCGCGGCAGGGTATCGTGCAGGCGCTCCGCCAGGAGGGCAACGGCTACATTCAGGGCATCATGTCGCGCGCCTTCCAGGTGGCGCAGCCGGACGACTCGCTCGGCGTGCTGATCCGCCGCATCGGCAGCGAGCGCCTCTCGCTCATTCCGGTGGCCGAGAGCGGACGCGTAGTCGGCATTGTGACGTGGCAGAACCTGAGCAGCAGCATGGGCTTGCTGGCCGAATACCGCCGGCTCGAGCGCGGAGGCGAGGACCGTGACTGACTCGCGGCGCCGATGAGCGAGACGGATCCGCCGCTGGCCCCAGGCCTCTATCTGGTCGCAACTCCCATTGGCAATCTGGAGGACATCACGCTGCGCGCCCTGCGGGTGCTGCGCTCCGTGGATCGCATTGCCTGTGAGGACACGCGCCAAACCCGCAAGCTGCTCGACCGCTACGGCGTCACCACTCCGACCATCAGCAGCCACGAGCACAACGAGGCGGAACGCAGCCGCCGCCTGGTCGAAGAACTGAAACAGGGTGCCCGGATTGCAGTCGTCTCCGATGCGGGCACACCAGGCATCTCCGATCCCGGTATGGTTCTGGCCGCGGCGGCCATCGCTGCAGGTGTGCCGGTGGTCCCCGTGCCCGGCGCCAGCGCTGCCATTACGGCGCTCGTTGGGTCGGGGCTGAACACGGATCGTTTTCTGTTCCTGGGATTCCTGCCGTCGAAGGCCGGCGCGCGGCGAACGGCGCTCGAAGACCTTGCGGGAAGCCTGAAGCAGCCAGTAACGGTGGTAATCTATGAGGCCCCGCATCGTGTGCTGGAGACGCTGGCCGATGTGGAGGCTGTCTGGGGCGCCGAATGCCGGGTGGTGCTGGCCCGGGAGCTAACGAAGCTGCACGAGGAGTTCCTGCGGGGGACGCCGGGCGAAGTTCGACAGGCGCTCGCCGCGCGCGACAGCATTCGCGGGGAGATGGTGCTGCTGCTGGAGGCGAAGCTCCCTGCTGCGCAGCCCGGCTCTGGCGGAAGTGTGAGCGAACGCCTGCGCGTGCTGGACGAATCCGAAAAGCTGAGCGAGAAGGATGCTTTGAAGCGCATCGCGAAGGAGCGCGGCGTCTCGAAAAGCGACGTCTGGCGCGAGCTGCAGCGGGAGCGCGCGCGTCACCGCTGAGTGCCCCGGCCTACGTTCCAGGCACCACGTTACCCGACTGCCGCACCCAGCGGCCGCCTTGCTTTTCCAGATAGACCCACGTACCGGCGCTGCACAGATGGGCGCACCACTCGCTTTGATAGACGAGCGCGGCGGTGTGCTTCTTGTCGAAGTAGACCTCGCTAAAGAAGGTGACGCCCGCGTAGCTGGACCACTGCGTCTGCGTCGAGGAGTCCACCGCGGGCGAGGTCTTCGCCTCCCGCAACTGCTGCACCTGGTCGGGCGTAAGCAGCGTCACGCCACGCTGAAACCCGCTCCGAGTGAGGTGCACGCGAAAGTGCTGGTTGCTTTCGAAGTCCTCGACGGCCTCCTCGAAGACCTTCTTTTTCCCCGGCGGCGGTTTCAGTTGCCCCTGCGGCGGCACGGCGGGGCTGCGGTCTTCCGTACTGACCGTCGTGTCGGCGACGGCCCACGTGTGGCTCTGCCCCGGCGACAGGTGCTGCAATTCCGGCGCGGAGACCAGCATCGAGTAGATCGCGTAGGAGTCGGCGGCCCGCTCGTCGGGCATGGGAGAGGCCCCATTTTCCGCGTTGGGGCTGGACGGACGCTGCTGCGAGGGCTGTTGCGCGGCGGCGAGCAGCGGCAGCGAAAGGAACACGACCCAGGAAAGTCGCATGACTACATAGACGCTGTCTGGCGAGTTCGTGCTCGCCGAAATCGATGAGGCTAGCGGCCTTCCGGCAGCTGCCAGGGACGCACCGGGCGCTCGCTCAGCGGCAGATCCCGCCCCTTGACCCGGTCGTAGAGATAGGCGTCGCTCACCGTGCCCAGCGCCTCGTTGTAGAGGGTGATGGACCCGGCAGCCTCCTTCAGCTCTTCCACAAAATTGTGCAGCGCGTGCAGCTTTTCGGCCGTGGCGGGGAACTCGGCCTTGCTGGTTTTGAAGAACTTCTGGAATCCCCGGTCGACAAGCGGCGCAATTTCGCCGGCGAACACCGGCCCGGGGCGCACGACCATGCGCAGCCCGGCGGCGTTCTGGGCGGCTTCCACCACGATGGCACAGCCATTTTTTGAGATGCGCTTCTGATTTGCGACCCCAGGCACATCCTGGACATCAAACTGGAGTCTGCGGACTTCACTCAGGACTTGATCAAAGGTGCGCTTGCGCGGCTTCTTCAGCATGGCTCGTGGCATTCCCGGTTCCGCTACACTGGACTGTAGCTGTCGCCCTAAGGTTTAGGGTCGCACAACCAGCCGCGGCCTGCAATTGACTGCGGTTCCCCAGTTCACGACAGAAGAAGACAGCATGGCTACCTATTCCCCAACAAAAACCGGATTGCCCGGACTGACGCTCATCGAGCGCATCGGCAATACTCCGCTCATTCGTCTCGATCGCATCGCCGCTGATTTTCCCGGCGTGCAGCTGCTGGGCAAGGCGGAGTGGACGAATCCCGGCGGCTCGGTGAAAGACCGGCCCGCCTCGGCCATTGTCATGGACGCGCTGCATCACCAGCAGCTTTGCCCCGGCCGGCGCCTGCTCGACGCCACCAGCGGCAATACGGGCATCGCCTACGCCATGCTCGGCGCGGCGCTCGGCTTCGGCGTCACCCTGTGCATGCCGGAAAACGTTTCTCCGGAACGCAAGCGCATTCTCCAGGCCTACGGCGCGGAACTGGTCTGGACCGATCCGGCGGACAGCTCCGATGGAGCCATCCGCAAAGCGCGCGAGCTGGCCCAGGATCCGCAGTACTTCTACGCCGACCAGTACAGCAACGACAACAACTGGCGCGCCCACTACCACAGCACCGGGCCGGAGATTCTGGACCAGACCGACGGACGGGTGACTCACTTCCTCGCCGGCATGGGAACCAGTGGGACGTTCACCGGAGTCTCGCGCCGCCTCAAGGAGTCCAACCCGGAGATCACCTGCATCGCCGTGCAGCCCGACTCGCCCTTTCACGGTCTCGAGGGCATGAAGCACTACCCGACCTCCATCGTGCCCTCCATCTACGACGCGTCCGTCGCCGACCGCACCATTGAAGTCGAGACAGAGGCGGCCTATGCCATGGCAAAGAAGCTGGGCAAGACCGAGGGCTTGCTCGTCGGGATTTCCGCGGCCGCCGCAGTCGTCGCCAGCCTCCGCGTCGCGGAAGAAGAAGCAGCTGCAGGTCGCGAGGCCATGATCGTGACGGTCCTGCCCGACTCCGCCGACAAATACCTGAGCGACCGCTTCTGGGAGGAGGCGTAACGTGCTGCGACTGAGCCAGCAGGTCTACGACGCCATCCGCCAGCACGGCGAGGAGACCTATCCGCACGAGTGCTGCGGTGTGCTGCTGGGCCGATTCACGACCGAAGACGGCCGCGCCGTCAACGACGTAGAGGATGCGATCCGCGCCGGCAATTCCCGCACCGACTCCGCACACAACCGGTACAACATTG
>DASSKX010000577.1:0-2366 GCA_035689925.1 Acidobacteriaceae bacterium | reverse complement strand
GCACTCCGAGCACTGAGAAGAAATTCCCGCTGACGAGCTCTCCCCAAACCCGCTCGCTGCGCTCTTCGCTTCCGACGCTGAATGCCGCGGGCCGCGTCACCGCAATTCCATCCAGCAGCTTCAAGTGATCGCGAAAGTCCTTGTAATCCGGATAGGACGACGTAATCCACGTCCCATCAGCTGCCACGCTCACCACGCTCGCCAGCCGCGACGCATCCGCTACGCCGCTCAGTGGCTGCAGCGAAACCGCATCAATCCAAGTGAAGACGGTCGTAGTAGACGCAATACCTACAGCCAGCGTCAGAACCGCAAGCAATGTGACACCCGGATTCCTCAGCATGTTGCGGCATGCGAACCGCAGATCGCGCAGCAGGTCCTGCAACCACCACATACCCGCCCGCTCGCGATACGCCTGCCTCACCTGTTCCGCTCCGCCAAGCTGGACGAGCGCCCGTCGGCGCGCTTCCTGCTCATCCAGCCCCTGGCGCTTCCCGTTCTCGACGGCCATGGCCACATGACTCTGCAGTTCGGCGTCAAAATCTGCGCCGCGGCTGCGATCGCGCCGAAGCCTCATCCACATCGCTCGTAGCGTTTGCATTTACGCCTCCTCGGCCGGCGAGAGAAACCGCGACAGAATCTCCGTCGTCTGCTCCCAGTCCGCCGTCGCCCTGCGCACCTGCTTCTGCCCCGCCTTCGTCAGCTCGTAGAACTTCGCCTTGCGGTTGTTATCGGAAACGCCCCACTCCGACCGCACATATCCCTCCTGCTCCAGCTTCAGCAGCGCGGGATACAACGTTCCATAATTCAGCTGCAGCAGATCGCCGCTCGTCTGCTCGATGCGCCGCGCCAGCCCGTACCCATGCTGCGGACCCATTGTCTCCAGCGTCTTCAAAATCATCAGCGCCAGCGTTCCCTGCCAGACATCCGTCTTGTCGCCCATTCTTCGCTCCTATGGGTCTGCAATAGGAGCACTCTACGCCCGGCTTCTATGGGAACGCAATACAAACCCGGCTAGCCCGCCAAATACTTGTGACGAACTGCGCGGCCTCATCCGCGTGTTAGCCTTGCCTCAATCCTGTCATCAACTTCGATACCGGAGCTGCAGCCCAATGAACCCGCGTCTCTTCGCGCTCGCCGCACTCGCCGCTCTCCCCGCCGCCGCCCAGGGCCCATCCGACCTCGCGCAATCTGTCGACCGCCAGCTCCCATCTCTCACAGAGACCTACAAGCACCTTCATCGCTCCCCCGAGCTCTCCCACCACGAAGAGAAGACCTCCGCCTTCCTCGCCGCCGAACTTCGCAAGCTCGGCTACACCGTTACCGAGCACGTCGGCAAATACGCAGACGGCTCACATGCGTACGGCATCGTCGCAGTTCTTCAAAACGGATCCGGCCCGCGCCTTCTCATCCGCTCCGACATGGACGCGCTCCCCGTCGAAGAGAAGACCGGCCTCGACTACGCCTCCACCGTTCGTTCAACCAACGCGCAGGGCCAGGATGTCGGCGTCATGCACGCCTGCGGGCACGACATCCACATGACCGTTCTCCTCGGCACAGCCCGCGAACTCGCCGAGCGCAAATCGCAGTGGCACGGCACCGTGATGCTCATCGGCCAGCCCTCGGAAGAAACCATCGACGGCGCCCGCGCCATGCTCGCCGACAACCTCTATCAGCGCTTCGGCCAGCCCGACTTCGTCCTCTCCGAACACGACTCCAACGACGTCGCCGCCGGTTCCGTCTCGCTCAAAGGCGGCCCGCTCCTCGCCAGTTCCACTGGAATCAACGTCACCATCCGCGGCATCGGCGGTCACGGCTCGCGTCCTGAAGTGGGCAAAGACCCCATCGTCCTCGCCGCAGAGTTCATACTGGTCGCGCAAACCATCGTCAGCCGCCAGATCGATCCGCAGCAGCCCGCCGTCCTCAGCGTCGGCTTCATTCACGGCGGGACAAAGAACAACATCATCCCCGATCAGGTCGAACTCGGCCTCACGCTCCGCACCTACTCGCAGCCCCTTCGCGACAACATCCTTGCCGACATACGCCGCACCGCCAACGGCCTCGCCGAAGCCTACGGCGTCCCGGCCGATCGCATGCCGATCGTCAAAGTCCTCGAAAGCACACCGGCAACCCTCAACGACTCACCTCTGGCCGAACGCCTGCGCAAATCCGCAACCGCCGCCCTCGGCCCAGATCACGTCGAAGAAGCCAAAGCAGTCATGGGAAGCGAAGACGTAGGCCTGTTCACCCTCGACGGCAAAATTCCCGGCGTCATGTTCTGGCTGGGTGCCGCCGATCCCGCCAAACTCGCAGAGAGCGACAGAACCGGCATCGCCCTGCCCAGCCCTCACTCCGCCCTCTTCGCCCCC
>DASSKX010000576.1:0-8196 GCA_035689925.1 Acidobacteriaceae bacterium | reverse complement strand
GACACGTCGTGCACGGATCACATCATCGCCTGGAAAGTGCGCCACAAGCTGGGACTGGATCATGTGCCGATGGGGCCGAGCCCGAGCCACAACGACAACATGATCCTGGATATCACGAACGGCGTTAGCACAAGCGGGTTTGGGCATCCGGACTGCAAGGGCGGAATGGAGGCCTCGCACATTCTCCAAACCCTGGACAAGGATTATCCGACGAGCGGCAAGTGACGCATACGCGCCCAGGTCAGCGCGCGTGGGCTGCGTGGATTTCGTACAGCAGGAATGTCGTTATCGCTGCGACGAAAAGAATGAATGCCAGCAGGAAGCCGCCGATGATCAGCTGTGCGTTGCGCAGTTGTTCAGGCCGGGGGCGCGTAATGCCGAAGGTCTGAATGAAGGTTTCGGTGAGCCAGGCGAGGAGTTTCATCCGGCACTCACTTTGTGGAATCTGAATAGCGGTTGCGCGCGATCGCGTCGAGCAGGCCATTGAGGAAATCGATCGACTCGGGCGCGGAGTAGCGCCGTGCAATCTCCAGCGCCTCATCGATGATGATGGGAGCCGGGGTTCCGGGGAAGCCGAGCAATTCCGCGACTGCCATTCGCAGGACGTTGCGATCGACGGCGGGCATGCGGTTCACACGCCAGTTCTTCGAATGCTTTTCGAGCAGCGCGTCAATTTCGGATTCTCGGGCGATGGCTGCGTGAAAGAGGTCTTCGGCGAATCCGCGTGTCGCGGGATCCAGCTCTTCGCGCGCCTGCCAGAAGGTTTTGCGCACCTCGTCGGGATTCTGGCGACCGACGTCTGCCTGAAAGAGCATCTGCATCGCCAGTTCGCGGGACTTACGGCGCTTGCCGACCATGCTCATGCCTTGGTCTCCGCAGTTTCGGCCGCCGCGTGGGCCGGTTGCTGAAGGGACGAAGGCTGGTCGGCGATTTTGCGATAGACCGAAGCCATTTCGATGGCGGCTGCGGCAGCTTCAAATCCTTTGTTGCCGCTCTTGACGCCCGCGCGGTCGAGAGCCTGCTCGAGCGTCTCGCAGGTAAGCACGCCAAACGCATGCGGGATGCCGGTTTCCTGCTGCGACTGGCCGATGCCGCGCGCAACCTCGTTGTAGATGGCCTCGTAATGGGCCGTTTCGCCCCGAATGAGGCAGCCGAGTGTCACCACGGCATCGAAGCGGCGCGTCGCTGCAAGCTGGCGCGCGGCGCCAGGAATTTCCCAGGATCCGGGTACACGGACAACTTCGATGTCCCGGCGACGGGCACCGCTGCGGAGCAGGGCATCGAGCGCTCCCTGAAGAAGACGATCGGTGATAACCGCGTTCCAGCGCGCGACGACAATGGCGAAGTTCATGCCAGCGGCGCTGAGGTCGCCTTCGAGCGCGATGGGTTTGCCGCGCAGAGGGTCGAGCCATTCCCAGAAACCGATACGGTATCCGGGCACCGGCTCGGCGGTGAAGATGCGGGATTTCCAGTGTGTCTCTTCGATTGGGGTGACTGGATCGCGGCTCGCGTTCTTCATCCACGCTGCAGCGACGTGGTGCACGTCGTCCAGCGAGGTGACTTCCACGAGCCAGTGGGTAGTGAGGTTCGGGAGTTTGCCGTGCACGAACTCGAGGTTGCCGAGCGGCGCGAGAAAGGGGCGACCGCTGGCGCCGGACGGATCATTCCAGCCTTTCCCCGGCTCAAAGCCCAGTGCGGAAAAGAAACTCACCAACTGTTCGAGCTGAGCCGGCGAGTCCACCGGGCGAACCAGGGTGATTCCTTTGATCATGATTTGAGGGTATCAGGGAGAGCGGAGTGTAGCAGGCGGGAGGGGCGGCTGCCAGCCCTGCAAAAGCGAAGGCAGGGAGCGAACTCCCTGCCTTCGCTTGCTGCGGTTCAGTTAGCGCCCGGCGCCGGCGGTCTTTGCCTCCAGCTCCGGTTCATGCCGAGGGGCTGCCGGTGGTTCGTCGCTGCGGATGCGCATCCCGTAGAACGAGCGGTAGACGAACGCAAACGATATGAGGAAGAAGATTCCCGCCAGCACGTAGGTCAACGTCGGATTAGTGGTCGACAGCTTCACCGCCAACTCCACAGCCAGCAGGCCGAAGAGCGTGGTGAACTTGATGACCGGGTTGAGAGCCACGGAGGCGGTGTCCTTGAAGGGATCACCGACCAGGTCGCCCACGACCGTCGCCTCGTGCAGAGGGGTGCCTTTCTCGTGCAGTTCGACTTCGACGATCTTCTTCGCATTGTCCCAGGCTCCGCCTGCGTTGGCCATGAAGATGGCCTGATAGAGGCCGAACATGGCAATCGAGACCAGGTAGCCGATGAAGAAGAAGGGATCGAGGAACGCGAAGGCGAGAGCGGCGAAGAACAGCGAGATGAAGATGGTCAGCATGCCGCTTTGCGCGTAGCGGGTGCAGATAGCCACGACCATCTTGCTGTCTTCGGTGGAAGCTCTCTCGGTGCCTTCAACGTTCATGTTCTTCTTGATGAATTCGACGGCACGGTACGCGCCCGTGGTCACCGCCTGCGTGGCTGCACCGCTGAACCAGTAAATGATGGCGCCGCCGGTGATCAGGCCCAGCAGGAAGGGTGCGTGGAGAAGCGACAGTTTCGAGACGTTCGTGGTGAGTGAGTTGGTCAGCGCCATGATGGTGGCGAAGATCAGAGTCGTGGCGCCCACCACGGCCGTACCGATCAGCACCGGCTTGGCGCTGGCTTTGAACGTGTTGCCGGCACCGTCAGCCGCTTCCAGCATCCTTTTCGCATGTTCGAAGTCGACGTTCACGCCGTACTGCCTCTTCACTTCCTCAGCGACGCCGGGCTCGGTCTCGATGAGCGACAGTTCGTAGATGGATTGCGCGTTGTCGGTCACTGGACCGAAGGAATCGACGGCGATCGTCACCGGTCCCATGCCGAGGAAGCCGAAGGCCACGAGGCCGAAGGCAAACATCGGCGCGGCGAGGATGATCTTATCGAATCCGAGGGTGCTGACCCCATATCCGAGGGCCATCAAAATGATGACGGCGCCACCGAGGTAGTAGGCAGAAAAATTTCCGGCTACAAATCCGGACAGCAGCCCAAGAGCCGATCCACCCTCTCTGGCCGAAGCAACGATTTCCTTCACATGCCGCGCCTCGGTGGACGTGAAGACCTTGACCAGTTCTGGAATCAAAGCGCCGGCGATGGTGCCGCAGGATGTGATACTCGCCAGCTTCCACCAGAGCGAGGGATCTCCGCCCAGGTTGGAAAGCAGAGCGTAGGTGACGGGATAGGTGATTCCAATCGTCACCGCGGAGGTGATCCAGACCAGCGTGGTGAGCGGCGCTTCGAAGTTGAAGCTGCTCGCCTTCCCGTACTTCGCCTTGGCGATGATGACGTTGATGTAGTATCCCGCGACGGCGGCCACCAGCATGGCGACACGCACGGCAAACAGCCACACGAGTAACTGCACGCCCGAGATTGCGTCCTTTGCGCCCAGCATCAGGAAGGCGATGAGGGCCACCTGAACGACGCCGTAGGTTTCGAAGCCGTCGGCCGTCGGACCGACGGAGTCGCCGGCATTGTCTCCCGTGCAGTCGGCAATGACGCCGGGGTTGCGGGCGTCGTCTTCTTTCGCGTGGAAGACGATCTTCATCAGATCGGCGCCGATATCGGCGATTTTGGTGAAAATGCCGCCCGCAAGGCGCAGCGTAGCGGCGCCAAGCGATTCGCCGATGGCGAAGCCGATGAAGCACGGCCCGGCGTAGTCTCCCGGAACGAAGAGGATGATGATGAACATCATCAGCAACTCGATCGAGATGAGCATCATGCCGATGCTCATGCCCGCCTTGAGCGGAACGCTGAAGGCACGATACGGATTGCCGCCCAGCGAAGCCCAGGCAGAGCGCGAATTCGCCAGCGTATTGACGCGGATGCCAAACCACGCGACGAAATAACTTCCCGCCATGCCGAGAATGCTGAAGGCGAGGATGATGATCACACGGACCGCGCTGAAGTGCAGCAATACAGCGAAGTACACAAGGATAACGACGGCGATGAAGGACCAGAGGAGGAGCAGGAACTTACCCTGATTGATCAGGTAAGTTTTGGAGGTTTCCCAGATCAGCTGGGAGACTTCCTTCATCGCCCGATGTGCCGGGAGTCCTTTGAGGTGAACGTACATGAACAGGCCGAAGACCATTCCCAGAATGCAGGCCAGCGGTCCCCATAACAGGAGGGTGTGACCGTTGAATCCGAAAAAGTGGACTTGGGTGAGATCCGGGAGTTGGAGATTGGCCTCGCCTCCACCCGGTTCTTCCGCTGCGAAGGCCGCGTTTTGCCCGACCAGGACCAACGCGGCGATGACACCGGCGAGTTTCGCCCAGCGCCGCGAAAAGATGTTGCTCTTCATATGCCCTCCCAGGGCCGCCCGTCGGCTTTGGGCCGCGGCGATTTGCTGGATTGCCGGAGTTCCAGCATCGGAACCAGGCATTTGTTTTGTGAACAACCAGGTGACGATCAGGGAGACAACACTCACGAGAACGAATAAACCCACCGAGGCTGTGACCGACACGTACCCTCCGTAGCAATCGAGCTTCGCTCTCCGCGGGCGTTCGTCTGAGTGCAGTCAGGGACCGCCCTGACGGGAACACCCGACGATATCAGTCCGACCGAAAGCGAGGATGTGATGGCAGACACAGGAATTCCGCAGCCGGTCGTAAACACCGGAAACGGGGGGATCCACTGCCACCGCAGCATTCTCTTCCTGCCTGTGGAGATTTGGGAAGGGGGTTGTCCGAAAAATCAGCAGTGTGGTGACTGTCTCGCCTACAACGTCGGCTAACTTGGCGGCGATTGGCTCGTCAGCGCACCAGAACCACATCCAGAAAACGGGGGCCATGGACGCCCCGGATCCGCGTCATTTCGATGTCAGCGGTCGCGGACGGGCCGGAGATGAACGTCAGCGGGCGCCTGGCGAAGGGGCGCAGGCGGTCGAACGCTTCGGGAACGGTTTCGACGATCTGGTCGGCCCGCAGAATGCAAAGGTGGCGATCCGGAACTAACGTGAGGCGCCGGGTGCCCTCGCCCGCCCCATGCGTAAGCACGATGCTCCCGGTCGAGGCAATCGCGACGGTGCAGACCGTGACGATCCCGTCGCAGTCATTCAGGTCCTGGAGATCGGCATCGCGCTCGGGAAAGAATCGAAAATCGGCGGGTAGCAGTTCGGGCGGAAGCCCGTCCGCGACGATGACCTTGCGTTCGCTGTGCTCGGCGAGCACTGCGGCGACGGCCTGCGGGACTGACGAGGCGGATGTGCCGACGACATGGGCGTCGTAGTCGCGGAGGCGGTCGATGAGCAGGTGGATTCGCGCTTCCGGATCGAGGCTGCCGCTGCGATGGTACGTGCGCGGCAGGGCGGCGCATTCGACAGATGCATCGGCGAGACGTTCTCGGCCGATGCTCGAGCGAATGCGCGTCAGGATGGCGTCGCGGGCATCACCCATGGCCGGCCTGCTTTCCAGCCTTGACGCGCTGCTTCCACCATCCGCGGAAGGTCTGCTGCGGCAGGGCTCGCAGGTCCCGGACGCGGGTCCAGTTGCCGAGCATGCCGGGCAGGTTCTTCACCCAGCCGTCCGAGACAACGGGCCACTGGCCGAGGCGGCCCATGCGCTGGGCGGCTTCGAAGCGGCGGCGGCTCGCAAAAACGGCGGCGGCGGTTTTCATGGCCAGCGCTTCAGGGTCCAGCGCAGACTTCTGCTCGCGGACGACCCGGCCGCGGAGATGGATCAGCACCTCGGGGATGTTGATCTTAACCGGGCAGACTTCGTAGCACGCTCCGCACAGCGAGGAGGCGTAGGGCAGGGATTGCGCCGCATCCATGCCGAGGAGTTGCGGTGTGAGGATGGCGCCGATGGGGCCGGCGTAGCTGGATCCATAGGCGTGGCCGCCAGTCTGGCGGTAAACCGGGCAGGTATTCAGGCAGGCCGCGCAGCGGATGCAGTGCAGCGTCTGGCGCGCCTCCGCGTCGGCCAGAACGCTGGTGCGTCCGTTGTCGAGCAGAACGACATGGAAGTGCTTTGGGCCATCGTTCTGGTGGACTCCGGTCCAGAGCGAGTTGTACGGGTTCATCCGCTCGCCGGTGGCGGAGCGAGGCAGCAGTTGCAGGAAGACCTCCAGGTCCTGGAAGGTGGGGATGATCTTTTCGATTCCGGCGAGCGAAATCAGAACATCGGGCAGCGTCAGGCACATGCGGCCGTTGCCTTCCGACTCGACAATGCAGACGCCGCCGGTTTCCGCGACAAGGAAGTTTGCACCGCAGAGGCCGATGTTCACGCTGAGGAATTTTTCGCGGAGGTAGTGGCGGGCCGCAGCCGTCAAATCCTCGGGCTTGTTGCCGAGTTCGGGCAAATGCATTTGCTCGCGGAAGATTTCTCTGACCTGATTACGATTCTTGTGCAGCGCCGGAACGACGATGTGGGACGGCTTATCGTCTCCCAGCTGGATGATCAGTTCGGCGAGATCGGTCTCATGCGCGCGAATGCCTTCATGCTCGAGCGCATCGTTCAGCTTGGTTTCGTCGGAAGTCATCGTCTTGATCTTGATGACTTCCTTCCCTCCATGCTGCCTGACAATGTCCGCGATGATCCGGTTTGCCTCATCGGCGTCGGAGGCCCAGTGGACGTGGCCGCCAGCGGCGGTGCAGGCCTGTTCGAACTGCAGCAGGTATGAATCGAGATGCCGCAGCGTGTGCGTCTTGATCGCGCTGGCCGCTTCACGAAGTTCCTGCCAGTCGGGAGTCTCTCCGACCACGGCGGCGCGCTTGCGCTGGATCACGTCCGTCGCATGTCGGACATTGGCGCGCAGCTGTGTGTCATGCAGAAGAGGGAGAGCCGCCTTCTGAAAGGAGGGAGACTCGGCGGCATCGGCGACGCGGATGGTCATGCGGTCACCTCCAGCGGCTCGTTTTCCGTCGAGGCGAGGATTTCGGCGATGTGGGCGGTCCGAATGCCGGTGTTCTGGCGGTGCAGTCCGCCGAAGATGTGCATCAGGCAGGAATTGTCGACGGCGGTGACGTATTCGGCGCGGGTGCTTTCGATGTCCTGCATTTTTTCCGCCAGCATCGCCGCGGACAGGTCGCCCATTTTCACGGCGAAGGTGCCCCCAAAGCCGCAGCAGCGGTCCACGTTCGGCAGATCCAGCAACTCGATGCCACGAACGTTGCGCAGGAGGCGCAGCGGCAGATCGCCGAGATGCAAGCTGCGCAGGGAGTGGCAGCTGGCGTGATAGGTCACGCGATGGGGAAACGCGGCGCCAACGTCTTCGAGGCCGAAGCGGTGCACGAGAAGTTCGGTGAGTTCGTAGATGCGCGGGAGTAGCTCGTCGACCGCACGAGCGAGGCCAGGGTCGCTCTGCTCGGCGGCCATCAGCGGGTAGTGGTCGCGGATCATGGCGACGCAGGACGAGGAGGGAATGCACACGGCCTCGGCGTCGCGGAAGACCTCGACGAAGCGGCGCATCATCGGCATCGCTTCCTGCTGGTAGCCGGTGTTGTAGTGCATTTGGCCGCAGCAGGTCTGCTCGAGAGGGAACTCGATGGTATGGCCGAGCCGCTCCAGCAGGCGCACGACGGCCTGTCCCGTCGCGGGGAAGAGGGTGTCGTTGTAGCAGGTGATGAAAAGCGAAACGCGCAAACCTGGCCCCTCATTCAGAATAGCGGCACGTTTTGATGATCGCACCTGTATCGGGAGTTCTGCGCGGATCTCTGGTCGTGGAGTCTCACAGAGTGAGACAGCAATTGATTACCTGCTAGCGCTTCCCGGTCCGTTGATCCGCAATCCACGCCGTCATGCGCTGTTTCAGGATGTCCAGCGGCAGTGGACCTTCGGCGAGCACGGCGTCGTGGAATTTCCTGATGTCGAAGTTTGCGCCGAGTTCGCGTTTTGCCTGCTCGCGCAGTTCGAGAATCTGCATCTGGCCCAGTTTGTACGCGAGCGCCTGACCAGGCCACGCAATGTAGCGGTCCACTTCGGTGGCGATGTTCTGGTCGTCCATCGCAGTGTGCTGGTGGAAATAGTCGACCATCTGCTGGCGTGTCCAGTGCTCGTCATGCACGCCCGTGTCAACCACAAGGCGCACGGCACGCCACATCTCGTTTTCGAGGCGGCCGTATTCGCTGTAGGGGTCCTGATAGAAACCGACCTCCTTTCCGAGGCGCTCGGCATAGAATGC
>DASSKX010000575.1:0-8575 GCA_035689925.1 Acidobacteriaceae bacterium | reverse complement strand
AACACCTTCGGGAACCCCTCGTACAGCGCCGTGATCCATGCGACGCACACGATAAATCCGAACCTGCTGAATGAGATGGCGTTCAACTACAACGGAAACAGAATCCACATTCTGCCCAAAGCGGGATTCGGAGCACCGCTGGATCTTCCGTCGTCGTTCGGCGCCAACCGGATCTTCACGGGACCAAACACCATTATTCCGACCATCCAGCTGGCGAACCTGGGGACCAATTACAACGCGAACTGGACGCCGTGGAACAACAAGGCGGACGACTATCAGGTCCGCGATGACTTGTCCTGGGCAAGAGGAGCGCATCAGCTGAAATTTGGGGCGAGCTGGGCACTGTACAAGAAGATCCAGGATGCGTTCGCCGCACCTCAGGGGCAGTTCAACTTCAATGGTTTCTACACCGGGAACGACTTTGCTGATTTCCTGCTGGGATATCCGAACAACTATCAGGAAGATGCAGTGCATGACAGCGGCCACTGGAACAATGTCTCCTGGGGGCTCTATGCACAGGACAACTGGCGCGTGAACAGCCGGCTGACCCTGAATCTGGGGTTGCGGTGGGATGGCGTGCCGCACACCTATGAAGTGAACCATCGTGCATCGAACTTCTATCCGAGCCTGTGGGATGCTTCGAAGGCGGCGACGTTCGACAACTCCGGTAACATCTGCAGCGGTCCGGGGAACGGCTGCACGGCAACGAGTCCGGGACTAGGAACAAGTCCGAACTCTGTACTCGCCGGCTATAAGTTCTATCTGAACGGGGTCGGAATTGACGGGCTAAACGGCATTCCAACGGGTCTGGTGGATAATCACTGGGCGGCGTTGGGACCGCGGATCGGCTTTGCCTATGACGTAAACGGCAGAGGCAAGACCGTGCTGCGCGGCGGCTACGGCATGATGTACGAGCGCATTCAGGGCAACGATATGTACAACGGGGCCACGAATCCGCCATTCGACTCACACGTGAACCTCGACAACGTACTACTGGCAAATCCGCACACGAGCACGCGCACGGGTGCCACTGTTCCTGTGCCGATCGTACCGACGACCATCGTCGGTATGGACCGGAAGATGTACAAGCTGCCGACCAGTTCTCAGTACAGCATCGGCTTGCAGCAGGAACTCTCTCCCAAGACACTGCTTTCGGTGGCGTACGTTGGCAGTCAGAACCGTCACCTGAATAACTGGGTGGAGACAGATCTGCCACCGGAATCGGCGATCGCTGGGCTAATTGCGAGCAATGGGGCCGGGTATAACCAAATGCTGCAGTATCCCGGCTACCGGTCACTGCGGATGGCGAGGAACGAAGCGAACAGCATGTACAACTCGCTGCAGCTGGATCTGCACACGGTGATACGGAACGATCTGCAGGCGCAGTTCGGCTACACCTACTCGCGGGCCTACGATCCGGTGACGCTCAATGGTGGCAACGGAGGCGACCTGAATTTCGTGAACAATCCATACGCCGGCTGGAAGTATGACTGGGGTCCGTCGTATTTCGACCGGCCCAACATTGGGTTCGTCAACTTCATGTACGATTTGCCGCTGTTCCGGAACGTCTCAAACCCGTTCGTAAAGACGGTGCTGGGCGGATGGGGACTATCGGGAATCGTAACGATGCAGTCAGGCGCACCGCTCGAACCGCTGGTCGGCGGATCGGAGGGAGGCATGGGCATCCAGAATGCAAGGAACCGCCCGAACCTGACCGGAAGTATCTCCTACCCGAAAAAGCTGGTGGCCAGCGGAATTCAGTGGTTCGATCCCGCGGCGTTCAGCACGCCGACTCCGGGCACCTGGGGCAACCTGAAACACAGCGCAGTGCGTGGACCGGGACGGGATTCCTGGAACATGGCGATTCGCAAGAACTTCAACTTTGCTGAAAAGGCAAACTTCGAGTTCCGGGCGGAAGCGTTCAACCTGTGGAACCACACGCAGTTCCGGGCCGACCAGCAGGCCGGGGGCTATGGCCAGAACCTGAGCGGCAGCAACTTCGGTGTGATCACGCAAGCCTATGATCCCCGCGTGCTGCAACTGGGAGGGAAGATCTCCTTCTAATCGCAATGCAAAACCAGAAGCCCTGCTTCCCCAGGGAGGCAGGGCTTCTTTTTGTAGTATGGGCACAGCATGAAGCGCAGCATCGCAGCAGTGGCCGTTCTTCTCGCCTGGATTCTTGTGACGCCGGCTCGGGCGCAGTCCGCTGCTCAAGCCGAAGAACTGATGCAGCAGGGACGGCTGGCGGAAGCTGAGCAGGCGTGGAAAGCGGTCATCGCTGCGCATCCGACTGACGCAGCGGCAACCGCCAGCCTGGGCCTCGTGTACTCGCACGAAGGGAAATATCCGGAAGCAGCCGCGGCTTATCGCAAGGCGCTGAAGCTGAATCCGAGTCTGGCCGGAATTCAACTGAATCTGGGTCTGGCTGAGTTCAAGCAGGAGCATCTGCGCGAGGCGATTGCGCCGTTCAAGGCAGCGCTGCGCGAGCAGCCATCCAGCATGCAGGTGCGGACGCTGCTCGGCATGACCTACTACGGCACTGCGGAGTATGCGGACGCCGTCCCCTACCTGAAAGACGCCGTTACCAAGTCGCCGGAGAATACGGAATTGCGAGGCGCCCTCGCGCAGGCGTGCCTCTTCGCGAAGCAGTACGACTGCACCCTCGAGCAGTACAAGCAGATCCTTATGGCCAATCCGAACTCGGCACAGGCGCACATACTCGCCGGCGAGGCCGAGGACGGCCTGAACCATCCAGAGCAGGCCATGGCAGAATTCGAGGCAGCGGCCAAGGTCGCGCCTCACGAGCCGAACGTCCACTTCGGCCTCGGCTATCTGCTGTGGAAGCAGCACAAATATCCCGAAGCGGCGAAGGAGTTCAGGGAGGAGCTGGCGAACGAGCCGAATCACGCGCAGGCCGCCGCCTATCTGGGCGACACGCAAATCAAGATGGAGCAGAACGCGGAGGCGGAGGCGACACTGCAACGGGCTGTCAAGATGCCTGGAGCGCCGCGCCTCGCGTGGGTCGATCTGGGCATCGCTCTGGCGAACGAGCAGAAGAATGAACAGGCAGCGGCGGCGCTGGAACACGCGATCCAGATGGATCCGAACGAAGTCGATGCGCACTGGCGTCTTGCCCGCCTGTACCAGGCGGAAGGCAAGAGCGAGCAGGCCCGCGCGGAATTCGCGAAATCCCGCGCGCTGCATCAGAAGGAAGACCAGAGTCTGGTGCACCAAATGGCGCCGCCGAAGCAGTAGCGGCAGCGCGGGTGTGTCGAGTTCGGGATGTGCTGAACCTGCCGAAGGTACTTGCCCCAAATTTGTGACGTGGCTCACAGCCAGCCGCGTTTCTCCGCATATAGCCTGGACGCGGATTGCGGAGAATCCCCATTCGAACGACAGCCATGCGCAAGAGGATCGTTGTGGCGCTCGCGCTCGCGGCGTCCTGCGCGCACGCCCAGCAGAACGCTGCGTTCCGCTCGTACCTGGAGGCCCACCGCGCGGAGATCGACGCGGCGCAGAATTCCGGGATCATCGTCGATTACCCCCGCGAGGGATCGCTTTTTCCAAGCGACATGATTGCTCCGCTCTTTCAGTGGCGCGATGCCAGCCCGGATGCGACCGTGTGGCGCATCGAAGTGAATTTCGGTGAGCGCGGGCCGAAGATCCGCCAGTGGTCCGATGGCGCAAAATTCCAGCTCGGCCCCGTCGATGAGTCGCTCACGGGTTACGTGCCGCCGACGATGACGCCGGAGCAGGCCGCGGCCCACACCTGGCGGCCGGACGCGAAGACGTGGGAACAGATAAGGAAGCACTCGCAGAAGAAGCCTGCGGTCATTCATTTCGCCGGCTATAGAAACAAGGACGATAAGCAGCCCGTCTCTACTGGCCAGGTGACGGTCGCCACCTCGCCCGATCCTGTCGGTGCGCCCATCATGTACCGCGACGTGCCGCTGATTCCGCCACCGCCGGAGAGCGAGGAGCGCGGCGTGATCAAGCCGCTCCCCGATTCGGTACTGCCGAAGATTAAATGGCAACTGCGGTGGGTCTCTGAGACGCAGCCGAAGACCATCATGACCGGCCTGCCGACGTGCGCGAATTGTCACAGTCTCGCCCGCGACGGCAAGACGCTGGGCATCGACGTCGACGGGCCGCAGAATGACAAGGGACTCTACGCGCTCATCCCAATCAAGCCCGTCAGCACCATCAGCAACGACTACGTCGTCCACTGGAGCGCGTTCAGCGAAGAGCGCGCGCAGAAGCGGTTCGGCTTCATGTCGCAGGTCTCGCCCGACGGCAAATTCGTGGTCACCTCCATCGATGTGCCGCACGCGAATGGACGGCGCGTCGTCGACCGCCTCTACAACGGCTTTTATCGCAACTACGGGTTCGGCCAGGTCTTCTTCCCAACCCGCGGCGTGCTCGCCTGGTACAGCAGGGAAAATGGCAAGCTGACGCCGCTGCCGGGGGCCGACGATCCGGACTACGTGCAGACCAGCGCGTTCTGGAGTCCCGACGGCAAATACCTCGTCTACTCGCGGGCTCGCGCGAAGGATCCCTACGCGCCGGGACAAAAGCAGTCGACCTATGCGAACGATCCCAACGAGACGCAGATCCAGTACGACCTGTACCGCATCCCGTTCAATAACGGTAAGGGCGGGACGCCCGAACGCGTGGTCGGCGCCTCAGAAAACGGCATGAGCAACAACTTCCCGAAGGTTTCGCCGGACGGGAAGTGGATCGTCTTCGTCCAGTGCAAAAACGGCCTGCTGATGCGCCCGGACAGCAAGCTCTACATCGTGCCGTTCAACGGTGGGGAGGCGCGCCCGCTTGCGTCGAACCAGCCGGTCATGAACTCCTGGCACACGTTTTCGCCAAACGGCCACTGGCTGGCCTTCTCTTCAAAGAGCCCATCGCTGTATACGCAGCTGTACATCACCCACATCGATGCCGAGGGGAACGCAACGCCGGCCATTCTGGTCGAGAACGCGACGGCGTCCAATCGCGCCGTGAACATCCCGGAGTTCGTGAACATCTCTCCCGGCGGACTCGATCACATCGACACCCCTGCGACGGACTTCTATCGCCTGTTCGACGAGGCGGTGCAGCTCTCGGACAAGAAGGACTATGCGAGCGCCATCCCGGCCTGGGAGAAGGCCGTGTCTCTCGATCCGAGCGATGCGCGCGCCCACAACAATTTCGGCATCGCACTCGCCGGAGCGGGCAGGATTGCCAATGCGATCGCCGAATACGAGAAGTCGCTCACGCTGAACGGGAACAACTCGCAGACGGAGAACAATCTGGGCAGCGCGCTGGCGATTGCCGGCAATCTGGCCGAGGCGCAGAGGCATTTTGAGAATGCACGGCGCATCAACCCCGACAATGCTTCCGCCGAACTGAACCTCGGCAACCTGCTCGCGTCGGAAGGCGGCCATGCTCAGGAGGCTATCGATCTTCTGACCCATGCGCTCGAAAAGCTGCCCAACTCGCCCGACGGCCACAACGGCCTGGGCATCGCGCTGGCGCACGCCGGCAATCTTGACGAGGCTACGACGCACCTGCAGAAGGCAGTGGCGCTGGCGCCGCAGGAGTCCGGATACCGGTACAACCTCGGCCGAGTCTTCGCGGCGCGCAGCATGTTCGCGGACGCGCTGCCACAGCTCGCAGAGGCGGCGCGCCTGACCAATCGCAGCGATCCGGCAATCCTGCAGATGCTCGCCGCGATGCAGTCGGAAACCGGAGATTATGCCGCCGCCATCAGCACCGCGCAAGCGGCGCTCGATGTGGCACACCAGCAGCGCAACGATGCACTGGCGGCTTCTTTGGCTGCGAACCTGTCCCGTTACCAGGGGCTTGCGAAGGCAGGCCGCTGATCCGTGGAGCGAAGCCGATGCGCAACAGTCGAGTCGGCCGCGCTGCGGTGAACATCGCTACCCATCACCAAAGTCACGGGCAATATCCATCGTTCGGTGGAGGCGGCACAGCCCCTTCCGGACTACGCTCGAAGGTTCCCCAGAGAAGTGGAGCGGAGGTGAGCGGGTCCTGGATCGAGCAGTTCGCCGATGCGCCGGACGTTCTGAAGCAGCAGTCTGATCAGAAGACGATCGTCTGCGCGGGCGAAGTCGTCATCGGCGGTGGCGAATTTGTCACCATGGCTGGGCCTTGTTCGGTCGAGACCGAACGGCAGCTGATGGAGACCGCAGAACATGTTGCACTCGCAGGTGCACGTGTCCTCCGCGGCGGCGCGTTCAAGCCGCGCAGTTCGCCTTATGCTTTCCAGGGGCTTGGGGTCGAGGGTCTCAGGCTTCTCGCTCAGGCACGCGCCGCTACCGGCCTGGCCATCGTCACCGAGGTGATGGCTGCGGATGACGCGCCGCTCGTCGCCGAATACACCGACATCCTGCAGATTGGATCGCGCAGCATGGAGAATTTCGCGCTGCTCGAAGCCGCCGCGCAGACCGGCCGCCCGATTCTGCTGAAGCGAGGCATGGTCGCCACGCTGGCCGATCTTCTCCGCTCGGCCCAGTGCATTGTCAGCTACGGCAACCCCAACGTGATCCTCTGCGAGCGCGGTATTCGCACCTTCGAAACGGCGACGCGTAATACGTTCGACATTTCCGCCATCGTCGTTCTGAATGAAATCTGCCGCCTGCCGGTGATCGCCGACCCCAGCCATGCTGCGGGACGGAGGCACTTGGTGCCGGGCCTCGCGAGGGCCGCCGTGGCCGCCGGAGCAGACGGCATGATCGTCGAGGTGCATCCGCATCCCGAGCAGGCGTGGAGCGACGGCGAGCAGTCGCTCACCTTTGCCGAATTTGACGAGATGATGGCCGACCTGGCTCCCTGGTGTGAGCTACGGGCCCTGCGCAGCCGCGCCGCGGAGCCCGTCGGATGAAGCTGGCTTCTCCCCTCCTGCTGTTCGCGTGCGCTGTGCTCCCCGTTATTACAACAGCACAGCGACGGCCGGCTCGCGCTGGTGTGCAGACGACCCCGCTGCCCGCTGTTCTTTACACCACTACTCCGGTGTACGAGTCGCTTGCCGCGTTGCGTGGTGGAGAGCGTTTTCCCAGAGGAGCGCAGCTTATGCTCCTGCGCAGTGGCCATGCGGCGCCCTTCGTCTCCGGGTTTGCCGCGACTGCCGATGCGAGCATCTCGTTCGATGGCAAGACTGTTCTCTTCGCGGGGAAAAAGGCCGCCGACGATTCCTGGGAGATCTGGACCGCAAGCATCGACGGTGGTGTTCCGCATCGGGTGCTGTCCGCACCGATCGATCTCATCCGGCCGCTGTGGCTCCCCGCGGGGCGCATCGTGTACGCGCGTCGCGCGCCTGAGGGATTCGCGCTTGAAACCGCCGCACTCGATGGGTCCGCCGTGCAGAGGCTCACCTTCGTTCCGGGCAATTTCATTCCCGACGACGTGCTCCGCGATGGGCGCATTCTCTTCGAATCGGGATTTCCGCTTGGGTCGGGCACCACGCCAGAGCTGTATCTGATGTACGCGGACGGCAGCGGTGTGGAGAGCGTCCGCTGCGATCACGGTTCAGGCCGCGCCCACGGGCGAGAAGTCCGCTCCGGCGACATTGTCTTCACGCGCGGACAAAAACTGGCACGATTCACCTCGGCACTGGCGGACGAAGGCCCGATCGCCGCTCCGCCCGCGGAATACGCCGGCGACATCGCCGAGTTGAACGACGGTCGGTGGATGGTGTCGGCCCGGAGGATTGGCGCAAAGCATTATGCGATTGCGGCGCTGAAGCCGGGCGCGCTATTGGCCATCACCGTGGTCAGTGAGTCGTCTCGCGACCTGGTTGAGCCTGTGCTCGTAGCGCGGCGCGACACACCGAAGCATCACCCGACAGCGCTCCACAACTGGGCGACGGGGAATCTGCTCGCGCTGAATGCACGGCTCAGCCGGAGCGGGAAGCTTGCCGCCGCGCCTGTTTCCGTTCGCGCAGAAGGCCTGAGCGCCGATGGCCATGTTGTCGACCTGGGCGCCGCTTCCGTGGAGAGCGACGGCTCGTTTTTTGTGCAGGCGGCAGGCGATCGTCCCCTGCGATTCATTCTGCTGGACGCGCAGGGCCGAACGCTGCGCCAGGAGCACGGCTGGTTCTGGATTCGCCAGGGCGAGCAGCGCATTTGCGTCGGCTGCCACACCGGTCCTGAGCGCGCCCCTGACAATCGTGTCCCGCAGGTGCTGCTGCGGACGACTACTCCGGTTGCATTAACCGGCGAGCCCAGCGGTCCAGCCGCAGGAGGACGTTGAATATGCAAATGCGGCTGATTCTTCTTGTTGCGATTGCCTCGACAGCGTTGGGCCAGAGCGTCCCTCACGCATCGCAAACGCCTGCCCAGAAGTCCGCCATTCGGTTTGAGGACGCCACGGCGAAGGCGGGCATCGACTTCGGCCACAGCTTTGGTTCCGCGAAGCTGAGTTCGCTGCTGGAGGGCACGGGCTCAGGCTGCGTTTGGTTCGATGCGAATAATGATGGCCTGCCGGACCTGTACGTTCTGAGCGGAACCACGCTCCCCGCATCGCTGACGCCGAGCCCGCTGCAGACCGCGCCGGATCCTGCGCCGCA
>DASSKX010000574.1:0-2846 GCA_035689925.1 Acidobacteriaceae bacterium | reverse complement strand
TCGACCACCAGGGCCGCCTGCAGCATAGCCCTGGCGTAGGCAATGTCATACACATCGCCGGTGTAACCTCCGCCTCCCGGATAGCCGTGGATCGGACCACGCGCGCGGTCGTAGTCGAGGGCTCGCGGGTGTTCGGGATACAGCTCTCTCGTGTATCGGGCCCGCAAAAGCTCACGCATCACCGCGAACATGTTGACGTCACCTTCGTCGATAAAGCCCTCGTCGTATTTCACGTATGGCTTCATCACGTGCGGATTGCGGTAGTGCACATGATTAATGCGATCACGGCTGCCGAAATAGCGGCACACTTCGACCGGATCTTCTCCGAGCTCGCGTGTTACCCCGCAATCAAAAGTGATCCCATTGGCAGGACTGTCAACGATCTCGATCAGATGTTTCCAGCCATCGAGCGTGGCCATGATCTGCTGCGAGCCGCGGCTCAGCGGAAATGGCGGATCATTGGGGTGTAGCGCCAGGCGCACATTTGCCTTCTCCGCCACCGGGACCACAGCCTTCAGAAAATAGGTAATATTGGCCCACATCTCGTCCAGCGTGTGCGCACCCTCACCGGGGAGCGGCGGCAGATCCTTCATCCGGTCATAATCGGCGCCTGTCAGTCCTGCGCCGCCTCTGCCGGCCTCTTCGTAATAGCCTTCCATCGCCCGGTGCGCGTAGAAGTTATATTCGACGACCGGGATGCCGACAGCGCCCGCTGCCTCGATCGATTGCCTCACCTTGTCGATCTCTTCGTCACGCCCCGACCGTCCATAAATCGTGTTCGGAAACCCGCTGATCATCAGGTTTCCGAGCGTCAGGCCCCCCGCCCTGAGTTTCTCCACGATTGGCTGAAGCCGGCGTACCGTCCATGGAATGGGCGGCCCCCCTGACAAGACGTGACATACGCCAAGCTGTATCACGCGCCGTATTGCCTCATCCGTTACGCCATGGCGCAGATCAATCGCACAGGCGATCTTGGGTGTGCCGGCACTCTCCTGTGGCATGCCGTTTCCCAGCCACCACGGCTTCGCGCTCGTCTGTGCAAAGATTCGCAGCATAGGCGCGAGAGCGGCCGTTCCCATGCCTTTGATCAGGTTCCTGCGCGAAACAATCGATCTCTTCAAGGCCATGGCTCCGCATTTTTCCAGCTGCGCGGCGTTCGCGTCTATAGCTGATTTCGGGAGAGTCACGGCAGTCGCGGAGTTAAGATGGGGCCGCTGCAAATTCGCTCCCGGGAGGAACTACCCGCAATGTCCGACGGAATTCGATCCAAACTAAATCGCCGCACCGTACTCAAGTCATCTCTGGCGCTGCTCGCGGGCAGCGCTGCCGGACCCATTGCATCCGCTGAGCCCGAAATTAAGAAAGCAAACACTGCGTCGAGTCCATCGAACCTCAGGATCACCGACATGCGCTACGCAATCGTGGTGAAGCCCGGGCCAAGTCCATGCGTGCTGATCCGCATTGACACGAACCAGGGCGTCTCCGGGCTGGGTGAGGTGCGCGATATCGCCGGCCCGCAGTACGCGATGGTGCTTAAGAGCCGCCTCCTCGGCGAGAATCCTCTGCGCATCGACTATCTGTTCCAGAAGATCGCGCAATTCGGTGGCAACGCGCGCCAGGCTGGCGGCGTTTGTGCGGTCGAGATGGCGCTCTGGGACATTGCAGGCAAGGTTTACAACATCCCGGTCTACCAGATGCTTGGTGGAAAGTGGCGCGATGCGATTCGCATCTACGCCGATACGACTGAATCGATGGATCCCGCCGAATACGGGCGCCGCGCCAAAGAGCGCAAAGCGATGGGCCTGACCTGGATGAAGATGGACCTCGGCATCAACGTTCTCGAGGGAATGCCCGGTACCGTCATGCAACCCTCAGGCATGAGCAAGTGGGAGATGCAAAACCAGCCGCATCCCTTTATGGCGACCGAAGTGACCGACAAAGGCATCGATCGCCTCTGCGAGTATGTGGCGGCGGTGCGCGAGAACATCGGCTACGATATGCCGCTCTCGATGGATCATCTGGGGCACATCGGCGTGAAATCAGCCATTCGCCTCGGCAAAGCCTACGAGAAATTCAATCTCGAATGGATGGAGGACGTCATCCCCTGGTACTACACCGATCTCTTGAAAGAGATCACGCAGGAGAGCCCGACACCGACTCTCACCGGGGAAGACATCTACAGAATTGAAGATTTCGAAACGCTGTGCCGCGAGCATGCCGTCGACAAGATTCACCCGGATCTTGCGACCTCCGGCGGCATTCTGCAGACGCATCGCATCGGCGATATGGCATTCCGCTATGGAGTTCCCATGGCGATGCACTTCGCCGGAACTCCGGTAAGCTGCATGGCCAATGTCCACTGCGCTGCCGCGACACGCAATTTTCTAGCGCTCGAGAATCATTCACTCGACGTGCCCTGGTGGCAGGATCTCGTCACAGGTGTGGACAAGCCCATCGTTGACAAGGGTTACATCAAAGTACCTGAAGCTCCAGGTTTGGGCATTGCGTTGAACGACGATGAGCTGAAGCGGCACCTTAAGCCGGGCACCGGCTATTTCGAGCCGACACCCATGTGGGATGAGCCGCAGTCGTGGGATGACGCGCTGTTCAGCTGATCTTCCCTACTGCTTGATGACCGTTCCGTCGCGCAGCCGTACCTCGCCCCAGCCGCCGTTTAGCGGACTGGGGCGAAATGGCGCTTTCGCTGCTTCCTTCTCGTCGACCTCAATGCCCCAGCCCGGCTTTTCACTCACCCACAAATAGCCATCGCGCCACTCCGGACAGCCCTGAAAGATCGCCTGCGTGCGTTCGTTGAAGGGCGAGTACTCCTGGATGCCAAAGTTGTA
>DASSKX010000573.1:0-3660 GCA_035689925.1 Acidobacteriaceae bacterium | reverse complement strand
TACGCCGAGGCGCAGGCCGATCCTGATTTCCATCTGAAGCTCGACAGCCTGCTGCGCGATTACGCCGGGCGTCCGACGCCGCTGTACTTTGCTCCGCGGCTGACCGAGTCGCTGGGGGGCGCGAAGATCTACCTGAAGCGCGAAGACCTGCTGCACACCGGCGCGCACAAGATCAACAACTGCCTGGGCCAGGCGCTGCTCGCTGTGCGCATGGGAAAGAAGCGCATCATCGCTGAGACGGGCGCAGGGCAGCACGGCGTCGCGACGGCGACGGTCTGCGCCCTCTTTGGGCTCGATTGCGTCGTCTACATGGGCGACGAGGACATGCGGCGGCAGGAGCTGAACGTCTACCGCATGCGCATGCTGGGCGCAGAGGTCCGCGGTGTCTCCTCCGGATCACGAACGCTGAAGGACGCCATCAACGAGGCCATGCGCGACTGGGTAACCAACGTGCGGACCACCCATTATCTGCTGGGCAGCGTGCTCGGCGCCCATCCCTACCCCATGATGGTGCGCGACTTTCATCGCGTGATCGGCCGCGAAGCGCGGCAGCAGATTCTCGAGAAAGAAAACCGGCTGCCGAATGCGGTCATTGCCTGTGTGGGCGGCGGTTCGAACGCGATTGGCGCGTTCTACGAATTCATTCCGGATAAGGACGTGCGTTTGATCGGCGTTGAGGCCGGCGGGCGCGGGTCACTGCTGGGCGAGCATGCGGCTCGATTCTCCGGCGGAGTGCCGGGAGTGCTGCAGGGGACGTATTCCTACGTGCTGCAGGATGACGCTGGGCAGATTGCTCTCACTCATTCCGTCTCAGCGGGTCTGGACTACGCTTCTGTCGGACCGGAGCATGCCGCACTGCACGATGCACGGAGGGCCGAGTACACATCGGCCACCGATCAGGAAGCCCTCGACGCAACGCTGCGGCTGGCGCGGACGGAAGGCATCATACCGGCGCTGGAGAGCGCACATGCAGTGGCAGAGTGCATCCGCATGGTGCCGAAGATGAGCAGAAACGATATCGTGATCGTGAACGTCTCCGGGCGCGGCGACAAAGACATGGGCATCCTGACCCGCGAATTGCACCTGGGAGCGTAGCCGACATGCCGATCCGATTCGCGAGCAAGCCCGGCCTCGTTGCCTACCTCACGATCGGCGATCCCGATCTGGCGACGAGCCACGAGATCGCGCTGGCGGCAATTGATGCCGGCGCCGATATTTTGGAGTTGGGTGTCCCGTTCAGCGACCCAGTGGCGGATGGGCCGGTGATTCAGCGCGCCAGCGAGCGGGCGGTGCAGAACGGCGTGAAGCTAACCGACGTGCTGGCGCTTGCGGCGGATCTGCGGCGCGAACGGCCGCAGGTTGGCCTGATCGTCTTCTCCTACTTCAATCCCATCCTGCGGCTGGGGCTGGAGCAGTTCTGTGCGGCGTCGGAACAGGCCGGCGTGGACGGCGTGCTGGTGACAGACATGATCGTCGAGGAAGCCGCCGAGTATCTCGAGGCAATGCACCGGCATCACCTCGCGCCGGTTTTCCTGGCTGCGCCGACCAGTCCGGATGAGCGGCTGGAGCGGATTGCGGCCGCGTCACAGGGGTTCGTCTACGCAATTTCGCGGACCGGCATCACTGGCACGCGCGCGCAGCTGGAGAGCGACGCCGAACATCTGGTGAAGCGGCTGCGGAAGTTCACGAAGTTGCCAATTGCAGTGGGCTTCGGGATTTCGAACGCGGAGCACTTTGCCGCTGTGGGCGAGTTTGCCGACGCTGCGGCCATCGGCAGCGCGATCGTCGCGACCATCGAGCAGGCGGGACGCGAGCAGGCGCCCAGCTCCATCGCCCGATTTATTCAGGGTCTGCGCGGTTCTGTTGCCGAACCTGCCGCGCCGGCCCGCTAATCGCACCGATTCTCTACGCAACAGCTCCTTTGGAACCTGCTGTCCCCGGTGGGACGTACGAGGAAAACCATGGACATTGAAGGCTGGCGACGGAAGATTGACGAACTCGACCGGCAGATCGTGTTGCTGATCAGCGAGCGCGCGGCGGCGGCGCAGGAAATTGGGCGGCTGAAGAGGGCCACCGACCTGCCCGTGTACGAGCCGAACCGCGAGCGCGTGATCTTCGATAACGTGCGGTCGCACAATCCCGGACCGTTGCCGGACATCGAGCTGGTGCACATTTACGAGCGCATTGTGGACGTGATGCGAGCGCTGCAGCGCAATGAACTCGCATCGCGCGGCAACGCGCCGAGGGAGAACAGTCCGGACGCCGGACAGAAGACAGGAAGACAGCAATGATCGTGGCAATGCAGGCAGGCGCGACGGAAGAAGAGATTCAGGCAATCGTCGAGCGGATGACAGAGATCGGGTTCAACGTGCACCGGACGACCGGGACGGTGCAGACCATTCTGGCGGGCGTGGGCACCCCGGGCGCGTTCGCGCATGAGGATTTCGAGGTGCTCGCCGGGGTGGCGGAGGTGATTCGCATTTCGTCGCCCTATAAGCTCGCGGGGAGAAGCTTTCGTCCCGAAGGCACGGTGGTGCGCTTCCCAAACGGCGTCAGCATTGGCGGCGAACAGGTCGTCGTCATGGCCGGACCATGCTCGGTGGAAAATCGCCAACAGATATTCGAAAGCGCGCGACTGGTGAAGGCGGCCGGCGCGAAATTCCTGCGGGGCGGAGCGTTCAAGCCGCGCAGCTCGCCGTATTCGTTCCAGGGCCTCGGGTTGGAGGCTCTGAAATTGCTGCGGGAGGCCGCGGATGCCACGGGACTACTGATCGTCAGTGAGGTCATGGAGATTTCCCAGATTGAGCTGATGATGCCCTACGTGGACCTCTTCCAGGTAGGCGCGCGCAATATGCAGAACTTCAATCTGTTGCGCGAGCTGGGCGCGGTGCGCAAGCCGGTGCTGCTGAAGCGCGGCATTGCTGCGACCATCGAGGAGATGCTGCTCTCGGCGGAGTATCTGCTGGCCGGGGGCAACTACGACGTGATCCTGTGCGAGCGGGGCATCCGCACCTTTGAGACCTACACCCGTAACACGATGGACATCTCGGCGATCCCGGTGGTGAAGAAGCTCTCCCATTTGCCGATCGTCGGGGATCCGTCGCACGGGACTGGCCGGCGCGACAAGGTTCCGGCGATGGCGCGTGCCACGATTGCCGCGGGCGGTGATGGGCTGCTGATCGAGGTGCATCCGAATCCGGACAAGGCGGTGTCGGACGGGGCGCAGTCGATGTTTCCGGACAAGTTTGCGGACCTGATGCAGACGCTGCGCGTCATTGCTCCGGCGGTCGGTCGTACCATTTAGTACGCATGCCCATCGAGACCATCGCGATCCTCGGCACGGGGCTCATTGGAGCCTCGGCCGGGCTCGCGCTGCGTGCGCAGGGATTCACGGGCAGGATCACCGGCTGGGATCCCGACGAGGAGCAACTGCATACGGCGCTCAGCCGCGGCGCTGTGACTACCACGGCGGAGGATCCGCTCGATGCTGCAGCGAACAGCGACGTAACGCTGCTGGGTGGGCCTGTCTTCACGATCGTCGAGTGGCTGGACCGGCTGGCTACCGCGCTCCGCGACGGGCAACTCATCACCGACGTTGGCAGTGTGAAGGGCGTGCTCTGCCAGCATGCGCGCGGGCGCTATAACGGTCCGGAGCAACCG
>DASSKX010000572.1:0-2819 GCA_035689925.1 Acidobacteriaceae bacterium | reverse complement strand
GCCAGAAATTGTGCGCCTGCGGAGCGATAGCGCTCTTGTCCTTTTGCGTCTCCCTGCTGCTTTTCGGATGTGGTGGAAACGGCAGTATTTCCGGTTCGCAGACCGCCACAGCCAGCGGCCCTGTCACTGGAACTGGCGGTGGCTCAGGTAACGGGGGTGGCTCCGGGAGTGGCGGCAGCGGTAGTTCAGGCACTGGCAGCAGCGGTAGCTCTGGCAGCGGAAGCAGCGGTTCTGGCTCGAGCGGCAGTTCGGGTAACAGTTCTCCTGCCACGAATTCCGTCACGTTCTCGAACGTACAGACGCATTCATTCACTTGGCAGAGCTGGGGCCAAATTGGCCCCACATGGGCCGATTGCGCTGCTCCGTGCCCTGAGTCCACCTGGAGTCAGAACTACGGCGTTACGAACCCATCGAAAAGCGGCAATGCCACAGAATTCCAGGTGACCCCCAAAATGCCCTGGGCAGATGTTCTGTATACGGTGTCCCTGGTCGGTCACAACGCCGCCAATGCGGACGCGGATCACAGTCTGCTGCCCAGCATGCACCACCTTACCTATGACGCGGATTTTTATGTCGTCGACCCCTCAGTGACCAGCGGTCTCGAGTTCGACGTTTCCATCTGGATGGACAAAATCGCCGGCATGACGTTCGGCACGCAATGCAGCTTCCTCGGCGAGGGCCATTGGGACGTCTGGAATAATGCGACGAATAAGTGGACCGACACTGGGAAACCCTGCAAACTACACCAGGGCTGGCATCACGTCACGCTGCAGTTCAAACGTGAATCCGACAACACGACCACCTACGAAGCGATTGTCCTTGACGGAACGACATATACCCTCAACTGGAGTCTCCCGCCAACGACTGCTCCCGCCGGATGGTGGGGCATGACTGCGAATTACCAGATGGACAGCGACTCCAAAGGAGATCCGTTCACGACGTACGTCGACAATATGAGCATTACGTATACGCCGTGATGCTCAGCGCCATGGGCTGCGCATTATTCCACGTGATAATTCGGGGCTTCACGCGTGATCACCACGTCGTGGACGTGGCTCTCGCGCAGCCCTGCGCTGGAGATCCGGACGAAGCGTGCTTTCGTCTGCAATTCTTCAATCGTTCCGCAGCCTACATACCCCATGCCCGACCGCAGTCCGCCCACCAGCTGATACACCATCGCTTCGAGGGCGCCGCGATAGGGCACGCGCCCTTCAATGCCCTCCGGCACGAACTTGCCGAGGCGATTTCCGCTGTTACGCTCACGGTCCACAACCCCTTCACCGCGCTCCGGTACCTCCAGATCCTTTGAACCCTGGAAATAGCGTTCGCCGCTACCCTGCGCCATCGCCGATAGCGAACCCATGCCACGATATGCCTTGAAGGAGCGCCCCTGATACAGGATCGTCTCGCCGGGGCTTTCATCCACGCCGGCGAACAGCGATCCGATCATCACCACGCTCGCACCGGCGGCGATCGCCTTGGTCACGTCGCCCGAATATTTCACGCCTCCATCGGCGATGATCGGAATCCCGTGCCGATTCGCCGCCTGGTATGCTTCGCTGATAGCGGTGATCTGCGGCATCCCCGCGCCCTTCTCCATGCGCGTCGTGCAGATCGACCCCGGCCCGATCCCCACCTTCACCGCGTCCGCGCCCGCGTCAATGAGCGCTTCCGCGCCTTCGCGGGTAGCCACGTTGCCAGCCAGCAAATCCACATTGGGAAAGCGCTTCTTTACCTCGCGTACTGCCTCCAGGACCCGCACCTGATGTCCGTGCGCTGAATCAATTGCCAGGACATCCGCACGGTTGCGAACCATTTCCGCGGCCCGCTCCAGGAAATCGCCTGTTGCCCCAATCGCCGCGCCAACGCGCAGCCGTCCCTGCTGGTCCTTCGATGCGTTGGGATATTTCAGCTTCTTCTGAATGTCCTTTACGGTGATCAGCCCCTTGAGTTCGTACTCATCATTGACCACCAGCAGTTTCTCGACGCGATGGTGATGCAGAATTTCTTCAGCCTGCTCGAGCGTCGTGCCCACGGGTACAGTGATGAGGTTCTCTTTGGTCATCACCTCGCTGATGGGGATGTCGGTCCGCGTCTCAAACCGTAGGTCGCGATTCGTCAGGATGCCGACCAGCTTGCGGTTCCTCGTCACCGGCACGCCGGAAATCTTGTAGCGCCGCATGACGTCTAACGCATCGGAGATCAGTTGCTCCGGAGCCACGGTGACCGGATCGACGATCATGCCGCTTTCCGAACGCTTCACCTTGTCGATCTCGCCCGCCTGCTGCTCAATGGTCAGGTTGCGATGGACGATCCCCAGGCCGCCCTGCTGGGCCATGGCGATGGCCATGCGGGACTCCGTTACCGTGTCCATGGCAGCGCTCAGCAAGGGTGTGTTCAGTGTGATCCGCTTCGTGAGGCGCGTCTGCGTGCTCACCTGTGCAGGAACAACTTCGCTCCAGGCAGGCGCTAAAAGGACGTCATCGAATGTCAGGGCTTCCGGCAGAGGGTGTTCGATCATGATGAAGAGATGCGCGTCAACCTGCATACTCTCGGGGGAGCTGTGCGGGAAGGCGGCTTCTCGTCATTGTAGAACAGTGGAGGCGGAGCTTCCGAGCGCCCAGGCCAAAGCGGACCAGGAACAAAAATCCGGGACCGTAGTACTGCATCGGTCCCGGTTTCAGTGGCTATTGCAAACTGACAGCTACTCTTCTGCTTCCGTCTTCGTGGCCGGCACCTCATGCCCGTTATGCCCATTGCGGGGTGAGATGTTCGGCGTTGCCGCTCGACCCGGCATGGCAGCCCGGCCCGAGTACACG
>DASSKX010000571.1:0-4340 GCA_035689925.1 Acidobacteriaceae bacterium | reverse complement strand
TACGATCCGCAGAAGCTGATCGCATCGGTGAGGGGGCTGGTGGGGCTGCGATGACGGCGACTTGCATTACTCTTCATTACTGAGTAGTGTTGCGTTATGGAGCGCAGCACTAAACAGTTCACGATCTCTTTACCGCCCGATTTGGCCGAGCAGGTTACGGCATTGGCCAAAGCCGAAAGCCGGACCATCAGCGAACTGTTCCGTGAAGCCTTTCGTACCTACCGCGCCGGTCGCATTCGCGCGGTACTGGATGCTTCCCAGCAGGTAGGCAAGCGACAGGGACACATGGGATACACGCCCGACGATGTGCCGCGCCTCATTCGCGAAACCCGTGCTGAACATACCAGAGAACGGCGTAAGCGGTGATCGTCGTTCTTGATTCAAGCATTTGGGTTTCGGCTCTGGAATTCGGCGGCGTCCCGGACTTGGCGCTGACGCGCGCTCTGACAAAGGATCAGCTCGCAATTTCCGACCTTTATCCGTGGCGAAGTCTTCCGGGTGCTCACCGCGAAGTTTGCACGCGACCCGAAGGAAGTTGAGGCGCAGTTGCACGAGCTCCTCGCACAAGCCATGTGGGTCGGCGTCAGAGGGGAAGTCCAGGGTGTCGCCCGGGATCCCGCAGACGACGCCATTCTGGAAACTGCCTGGAAAGCCCGGGCCGATTATCTCGTATCCGGCGATAAAGATATCCTCTGCCTGGGCAACTTCCGGCAGACGACCATCATCTCTCCGGCTCGCTATCTTGCATTACAGTAACGGGTTGATGCGACCCGCGTTGTATCTGGTCGCGGCGGGTGATAGACGACCAATTGTGCATGTTCAGCGTCGAATCTTACTTGTGCGCGGCGATGATGGCCGCGTTCCGCAATCCGGCAGGGGCGCAGAGTTTTCGCGATTTCCTCTGCTCGTCGCCCGGCGCAGGAGAATCGCGCCAGCCGGGGGACCCTGCCGGCGATCCGGCCCCTTTGCCTGTCCTGACGCCGGTCGTTGCCCCGCATCGTAGTAGAGTTCTGAGGAAAGAAAGAACGCTATGAACTCGAAGATCCTGATTCCCCTCTGCGCGTCTGCACTCCTGTTCGGCGGATGTTCGAACGCCAATAAGCCGAATGCCGAGAACTTCACCAAAACCATCAACGCCTGGTTTCAGGATCGTCCCGACTGCCTCTTCCCCGGAGGCCGCCGCTTCCCATACGAAGTGGCCCCTGGCAAGGGAGCCAAAGAGGCGAAGCAGCAGATGGATTCCTTAATGACGGCCGGGCTGCTGAAGCGCCTCGAGGACCTCGACCTGCATGTCGACTCCTACACGCTGACGCCCGCCGGCAATCGCGCCGCTCCGGCGTTTTGCTATGGCTATCGCCAGGTCACCCACATCGACGGCTTCACGCCGCCGGCTCCGCGCAATGGCTTCAACGAAACTGACGTGAGCTATCACTACCAAATGCTGAATGTGCCGGTGTGGGCGAAGACCGACGAGGTGATCAAGGCCTTTCCACAATTAGCCAAGGACCTGGGCGACTCGCCCAGCGACACGATCACGCTGGCCACGGTCGGCGCAGGCTGGCAGGTTCCACACTAGAAGGAAACGATCAGGCGGTGGCGATCGGCAGTCCGGGACTGTCGTCGTGCTGGTGCCACGGATGCTGCACAGCCGAACTCGGCACGCTGGGAAACGGCGCCGTGGTGCTGGTGCAGGCCCAGGTGCTGTTCCGGCCCATGCGCTTTGCCTGGTAGAGAGCGGCGTCGGCGGCACGGACGATCTGCACCGGATCACTGAATTCTGTCGAGACCGCAACCCCGATGGAGACGGTGAGCAGCCCCAGGTTCTTCCCGCCGGACTGCAGCTGTGCCGATTCGATGATGCTGCGGCAGAACTCCGCGCGTGCGTAGGCCTGCTCCAGCGTGCTGCCCGGCAGGAGCAGCCCGAATTCCTCGCCTCCGTAGCGGCAGATGACGTCCGATTCGCGGAAGCAGTTGGTCAGCAGGCGAGCGACGCCGGCGAGGGCATCATCGCCGGCCGCATGTCCCTGCGTATCGTTGAGCCGCTTGAAGTGGTCCACGTCGAGCATCAGCACGGCCAGCGGCACGCCGTGGCGCACGGCGGCGGCGATTTCGCGGCGGAGCGTCTCGTCGAAGTAGCGGCGATTGTAGAGGCCGGTGAGCGAATCGCGCACGGATTGCAAACGCAGCACCTCGCGCATGCGAATGTTGGTGAGCCCCAGCCCGACGTGGGCCGCGAAGACGGAGATGACGTGGATGCGTTTCTCGCTCAGCTTGTCGGCCGTGGCCACATGCAGCACGCCCAGGTTGCCGTTCGCGCTGTGGACGGGCAGGCAGAGATGGTCGCCATGCTTGTCGTGCGCGTGCGCGCAGTCGATGGGGATGACGGAGTTGCGGCGGTGCGTCGGCGTGCCGAGTTGCAGGGCCATGCAGTCGGACGGAACGAAGGACGGCGGCGGCGCGTCGTAGCCCCAGACGCCGCAGATCTCGACGGCTTCGCTGGGTGAGCCGACCAGAGCGAAATATCCGCGCGAGCTGGGGACGAGTTCCCGCATGATCTGTTCGACGAGCTTGTGCAGCTGCTGCTCGTCGCGTGCTGCCTGGATGAGCTTGCTGCCGGCGGCGACGCGGGCCAATTCTTCGGTGTAGCGGGTCAGCTCGTCCTTGTCGCGAACCAGCTCGGCTTCCGCGCGGGCGCGGCGGCGCAGCTCACGGCGCAGCGCCAGCCCCGTAACAATGCCGATGCTCAGCAGGAGGACGCAGAATCCGCCGGTGGCCAGGGCTGCGTATCGGGTAACGCGGGCTTGCACCGCGACGCGGTCCAGCAGAAGCCTGTCTTCCTGCCTTTGCATGCGGTCGAGGATGCGATTCGCGTTGGTGATGTCATCCGCGGACAGCCCCGCTTTGCCGGTCGCGTCAGCCGGAAAGATGGCGCGGAACTGAGTAATGTTGGGCTGCTGCCCCGGGTTGTCGCTGACGAGTGCGGCCACCTGGTCGAACTGCTCCCGGATGGACCGCATTTTGATCTGGAATGGGCCGCTGGAGAGCGCCTGCGTTCCGCCCAACAGGGCGCGTGTGCCGCGAATCTCCTCGATCACCTCACAGGTGTGGTTGACCCAGCGCGTTGCATGCACGTAGTTGACCAGCAGATTGGCCATGCCGGCGAGCAGCAGGAGCACCAGCACCGCGGAGGCGGTAGCGCCGGCCCGAAACAGCTTGTGTGCGTTCGTTCTCACAAAATCGTACTGAGACGATTCTGATGGAGCGCATCCCCCGGACGTACTCCCCAACCGGGTTACCAGTAACGACTTTGGAGGTGTACTCAGGTACCGTGAGGTGGGAGTCGGTGGCTGAGAGCCGGACAGGAGGGGCGGGCGGAAAGCGGAGGTCGGAGGCTGAGAAGGAGGACGGTTGGCGAGCGGGAAGCCGACCGCCGGCCGGTGTTAAACTGCAAAAGACCTCTGCTGTTGTCGGGACGTGGCTCAGCCTGGTAGAGCACTCGCTTGGGGTGCGAGGGGTCGGCAGTTCAAATCTGCCCGTCCCGACCATTCAAATCCAACAACTGACTGAGCAGCTCCGCGGCGGTGCCGTCCGACTGTGGGGAATTTTGTGGGGACCCGTGTGAATTTCAGGTTTGCTGCGGTCGCCACTGCTCTTTGGCTGCTGGTTGAGCTCATCCAGCAACTCCACTGCCCGTCTCTTCGCCTGATCGCGAATCGTGCTGTAGTGCTCCAGCATTTTCCGGCTGAGATGGCCGCTCAGTGCCTTGATCGTGGCCTCTGATGTCTGCGTCTCTGCGAGCATGGTGATGACATGGTGGCGCCAGTCATGGATGCGCCGCTTCGGACCGGCCTCCTTCTGCGCCGTCCGTCAGGCCGTGTTCCACGAGCCCGCTGTGCTGCACCCTTGCCCTGGAACTTCAGCTTCTCTGAGGGAAAAATGAAGTCGGTCGGTTGGGCATCCGGCCACCGTGACCGCAACTGCCTGAAGGCATCCAGTGCTGTCCGGTTCAGAGGGATCACGCGGCCGCTGCCGCCCGCGGTCTTCGCCTTGTCCACCTGAAATTTCGCCCCGAGAAAATCGACCTGATACCAGCGCGCCTCGCGAAGCTCCGCATTCCGCAGTGCCGTGTTCCCGAAGATGACCATGGCGGGATAGAAAGAGGGACTCGGACTCTTCCGGCACGCCTCGCGCAGCCGGACTGCCTCGTCGTTCGCCAGCGGTTTCCCGAGTGTCTTGTCTTCCGGCAACATCTTCACGTCGTCGCTGATCGTGTTCCAGAGCTTGTGCCGCTTCAGGATCTGCCGACAGGTGGCGACTTCCATATTGATGGTGCGATTGCT
>DASSKX010000570.1:0-2539 GCA_035689925.1 Acidobacteriaceae bacterium | reverse complement strand
CCTGCCGCACCTCAGCGCGGGCAATCGCAATCCCCGCGATGACAACAACCGTCGCAATTCCTGAGCACAAAGCAATTTTCTTCTTGTTCATTGCTGTTTCTCCTGCACCGATTCCACCATTCGCGCGGCGCAGGCGCGATAAAGATTCGTAAACGAATGTAAAGACATGTAAGTGCGATTCGCGGCACGCACTTTATCGGCAACTTATGACCAGGCCGGAGGCGACCCGGCCGTCAGCTAAGTCACAAGGGGAAGGCAAACGCTCTTCAAGTATGGATTTACAAAACTTTACTCCGCTTCACCAATCTTTATCGCATGCCTGCGGAGCCGGTGCTGGAATCGGAATCGAACGAACGATTCGAAATTCATCCGAGGATGTGACCTGTGACCCCACCGCATGCTATGACGCCCACTACCTCAAATCAGCAGCGGCTGCGGAGAGTAGCTGCCGTTGTCCCCGCGTTTCTCTTACTCGCTTCAGCCATGTCATTGCCGGCGCAGACCACGCCCGCGCAGCGGCTCACCGAGGCCTACGCACTCCAACGAGAGGGCAAGCCCGCCGCGGCCATACCCCTCTTACAGCAGTTGCTGAACTCCAGGCTGCTCGATGACGCGGGCACCGGCAAGGCCTGGAACATCCTCGCCAATGCCTACCAGGACCAGGAAGATTTCGCTGACGCCCGGCACGCGTACGAGCAGTCGGTGCAGATTTATGACACGGCCGTGCCCAACAGGCTGGATGACCGTGCGGCAGTGCTGGACGATTTCGGGCAACTGTACGTCTCCACTCAGCAGTTCGACATCGCAACCAAGCTCGAAACCAAAGCTCTGCAGCTCTACGAGCAAGTGGGCGACCATGCGGGCATGGCGCGAGCGGCCAGCCACCTTGCGGGTACTGCATTCAGCCAGGGCAATCTCTCGCACGGCAGCAAATTCCTGAAGCGCGCCGCCAAAGAAGCTAAGCTGGCGAATAACCTGGACGACGACGACCGTGCCGCGATTGAGTCGCTGAAGGGATGGCAGGCACAGCTGGACGGCAACGTAGCGATGAGCGTCACCAGTTACGGACGTGCTCTCGCGCTCGCGAAAAAGCGGCATGGCGACGAGCACCCAGCGACCGGCTGGTCCTACGTGCTGCTGGGAAATGCCGATGCGGCCGCAGGCGACTGGGCGGATGCCGTCGCAGATATGCGTAACGGTCTCGCGATCCTAGACCGCACGATGAGCCAGCAGAGCCAGCACTATCTCATCGCCGAAATCGCGTATTCGCGCGCGCTGGATGGAGCAGGATTCCACGCCGAGGCCGGGAAAATCAGGGCTGCGGCGGAACCTTTGTTGAAGGAACGGTCTCGCGAGCGGTGTGAAGGATGCACGGTCACGGCCGCAGCGTTCCGGTGAGCTGATCTGCTTGCGCATTCGGCAGATGCAGCGGTTCCAAAAAGGGACGCGGCTGCCGGGCAGGTCCCGAGAAAACTCATGCGGCCGCGATTGCTGCCGATGTTGTGTGGTGACTCCACTCTGAGGTCATCACACGATGCGGGCTCTGTCTGCTGTGGGTGTATGTGCGTCTTTGATGTTGTCTGCGCAGTTCGCCGCATCGCAGGCAAGACAGATCCCAGCGGCATCTGACCTGCCGCTCTGTCAGAACACCGCGCTTGCCAGCGCTGACACCAGTTCTGTACCGGCAGTGGCGACGGCGAGTAGCACGGGCGCGAGTGCGGAGCCGAAACCGGCATCGCTCTTTGACGCAATCGGAACAGCGAAGCACCCTGTCAGGATTACCGTCGAAGTTCACGGGAACGAGGAAGATGTCAGCACCACGCGGGCGCTGCCGTTCCGGGCTGGCGGCCGGGAAATCATCTCCTCCGCGGGAACTTACGGCGACATAGCACGTTTCCTGCAAACTTCGCCGGGCGTGGTTGCCGGCAATGACCTGTCCAACGAGTTTTTTGTCCGGGGCGGCCACCCGGTCGAGAATCTGTTTGTTGTTGATGGAATTCTGATGCCTAACATCAACTCATTGGCGACCCTGGGAACCACCGGCGGTTTCGGTCCCATGATCGATACGGCCACGGTGCAACGCGTCTCGCTCGCGACAGGTGGATACGATGCACATTATCCTGAGCGACTTTCCTCAATCACTGAGATCACCACGCTGGAGCCGGAGCAGGGTGAAGGTCACGTGGAGGGCGATCTGGGGATCCAGGGCTTCGGCGGACTGGAAGAGAGAGGCGTTGGCGGAGGCAATCTGCTTGTCTCTGCACACCACGGGATCATCAATGCGCTGGGCAGCAGTTTTGGCGCGCGGCTGCCCGCTTACACGAATGCGCTGCTGCGTTTCCGGCGCAGTGACGCGCGCGGAAACCGGCTCACGCTGCTGGATTTGGCTGGAATGGACTCCCTGGATGTGGTTCCCTGTGCCAAGAACGGTCTTGAGACGAGCACCATCGATTCGCATTACCGGGGATGGAGAAATACCGCCGGTCTTGAGTGGCAGCGCGTGTATTCGCCCAAGTCGTTCGGCATCGTGACGGTCAGC
>DASSKX010000569.1:0-5690 GCA_035689925.1 Acidobacteriaceae bacterium | reverse complement strand
TCGCCGGCATTGCAGACATCCAGCCCGACACGCGCGCCCTGAAGATGAGCGCTCGGTACACCACTCGCAACCACGACATGTCCCGCGGCCGGGCCGCCGACCACGCTGAATTGATCGGAGGCGCTCAGGTTGATGCTGGCTCCCTGGCCACCATGACAGAGTGCCCCCTCGACGGTCCCGGAAATTTGCAGGGTTTTGCCGACCAGCGCCGACAATTGGCCGAGGGAGTCCTCAATCATGTCCGGATAGGGCGAGCACGCGACAAACGAGCCGTCAGGAGATTCGCGGAAGTAGATCGTCAGCCAGCGTGGAAACCGGCTTGTGTCGAGATTCAGCCGCGCCACGGTACCGCGAAAAGTCATCCTCTGTCCCATCCACGACTCGCGATAAGCGGCGGGCGATTGCACCGTAGTTGCGGCCGCGCGTGCGGCCTTTGCTGCTGCTGCGCCCTCGTAAGCAAAACCGCTGCTCTGAGTTCCGCCGAGGGCCTTCGCCGCGATTTCCTTCGCGTGCTGCAGCGCCGCCTCTTCGGGCATGCCCCCGATCCTGACCACCACCTCCAGGGTGCCACTCCTGAAGGCGTGCAGCTCTCCATAATCTCCACCCCGCTGCCAGATTGCCGCATCGGCAAAACCGGGCACGTCCGTCACCGTCATTCGTGCCTGAGCAGCCTGTGCGCGTCTGCCATTTAAGTCGCCAGGGTGGGGCGAGGCTGAACGAAAAAGGTGCACTTGCACCTGCTTGTCGTTCGGGTGATTCATCCCCGGCACGAACCCCTGCTGGGCGAACCAGCAGTCATCATCGTTCTCGTTTTGCAGCACTACAGGCTGGCCCAGGATGGCTTCGGCGTCAGCGGCGGTCAGGTACTTGCACGCCTTCTCGACGGCTTGCGGCCCTTGCGCAGACTGAACTCTTTGAGCGCTGGAACCTGGGACGATGCCGGTCACAACGACAAGCAGCAGCGCAGGAGTGGCCACTCCGATCGCACAAGATTTCATGTTTCCCCCGCCCCTGTGTAGGCCGCACATTATGCTCTGCAAGGCGAGGAGTGTCCAGCGAACTATGCGGAGAATTCTGAGTGCTGGAGTTCAGTCCCTGGAGTCATCGATGCTGCGCATCATCTGGCGCCGCACGCAAGAGAACGCGCACATCGAAACCACGGCGTCTGAGCAGCCCTTCAGGGGCGAGCGGCCAACTCCGACGGGAACCTTATTGGTAACTAACGAGGTGAATTCCCCGCTGTGATAACTGGCCGTCCAGTGAATCTCTCGTTAATGCATCGTGGGTTAGCTGCTGGAGAAGGCGCAGCAGCGCAAAGCGCAAGCTTTCCGGCAGCTTGTATGAGATCAGGACATACGTATGCGGCGACCTGGGAGGTGCCGCCCGGCCCATCAGAGGGATTGTCGATTGTTACAAGCGGACCCAGAACGGACAGGCGTGGAGCCCACGGCAGTCAGTCAGATCACGCATTCAGAACAGGAGCAAGAGGAGTGCGGGGATGAGAGTGCGTTTTCTTGTGCAGCTATGCCGAGGTACCGTCGCCGGTCCGGCTGATCGTTACTTTACCTGGTCGGTCCACGCGGACCATTCTTTCGGGCCGGGCCAGGACGCAGTGGCTACATGGCCGTTTCCGTTTCCGTTCTCTTTCCCGTTGGCGCTTTTTTCTGCGCTCGCGTTCTTCTCGATCGGAAGATCGGCAGCAGCACGGGTTGGTTGGGGGGATTCCAGGATCTTCGAATCGCCGAGATTGATAGCCGCCAGTACGCGCTGCCACAATGCCGGATCCTCGAGTTCGGCGACGACGACGTCGTTCGCCTTCAGACAGACGGTGAGTGTTGCCTTTACCGATGCCATACTCTCCTCTTTATTGGTCCAGGTGACGGAGCATAGCCTAACTCGCACGCCATGTCCATATGTTTATCAATTCGTTAAAGTTACTCTAGTGCTCATCTGGCTGGACTCCCACGCCATGAAGGGTTTAGCGCCGAGAGGCAGTTTCTCACCGATTCAACACAGAAACGCCGCCCTCGGGCGGCGCTCTGTCTCAGCCAAATGTGAGCGTTAGCTTTGTGATTCGGCTGCGGCGGCATCCAGATCCGCATTGGCCTGCTTGCTTCCCTTCTTTGCCTCCGCTTTGGCGTTCACATTTGCGCCACCCAGGTCCTGGATGGCTTTCCCCAGGTTCTCAGGATTCGTCCCCGTCATCTTCGCCTGGAGATCGCTGAAGGGAATTCCCAGATTCTTCGACACGTGCAGGGCCGCAACGCACTGACCGAGATTCCTGAACCCCTGGCAGGCACTCTGGAGATTGCCGCCCGGAACGGTGATACCGCTGTGACCAAGAGCAGACGTCAGCGACGAGTCGAGCTTCGGATTGCTGAGAGCCGTGCTCGGGTGCGCTGAACTGAGGCTGCGGTTCCCCATCCCAGAATTGGCGTTGCCCATGCCCATGTCGGCGTGTCCGGCGCTCATGCCGGATGGAGTTCCCATGCCTCCGGCCGCCCCAGGGCCGGCGCCAGCCGGACGTCCATGTTGCGCTGATGCCGTGACCGTGAAAGCGATGGCCGCCACCGTAGCGAGCCCGGATCGCAAATTGATCTTGCTCATTTGTCTGTTTCCTCCTGGATTTTTCCACGCGGTACTGACAGCAGAGGACCTCGACCGCAGCAAACCCCGATCCAGCGGCGGAGTTGCGGCGAAGTTTTGGACGGCCACAATTGTCCAGCAGAAACAGAAACGCCGCCCGTAGGCGGCGTTTCTGAACTGCACTCAGCAACCGAGATTACAAGGTCGACTCGATCTCGAAGCCCCATGCTTCCAGCAGCGACTCAGGAATGTACTTCGAGTTGCGATTCCGGCGCGCCCACTCCCGCAAGCGGGTTGAGCGGACATACTGATCCGGGGTGAGCTTAAACTCCTTGACCACCTGCTCGAAGGAAGTCACGGTGGGCACGACCGGGCCGATGGGCTCCGGCTTACCCCAGTTTGGATTTCCACGACGCTTTGCCATTTGTATGCTTTTCCTCTGCAGTGAAAGTGACGTACCGAAGTCCCGCAGCCTTACCTTGTTCGACCACGAAGTCACAAACCTTTATGATTCTAGAGATTTTTTCTATGAAAATCAAGAGCCACTCAGCACCCCGGTAACCCTCCTGTAGTAATTAAGGTGTTCGCCTTCAGTAACATAGCTGCTGCGACAAAACTTCCCTCCCACAGCTTCGTTTACATCGACAAGTAAACTCGTCTCATACCTCCCCGGAGAATCCCCGTTGCAGGACCATATCGAACGCCTGCGGCCGGCCGCCGCTCTCATTGCCCGTCTCACCCTCGGCAGCATCATGCTGGCCCATGGCTGGAACAAAGTCATCCCCCACGGCTCGCTGTATGCCTTTGCCCATACCATTGCCAAAATGGGACTTCCCTACTGGCTTGGATATGTTGCGGCCTTCACCGAGTTTTTCGGCGGGATTGCGCTGATTGTGGGCGTGTTAACTCCGATCGCAGCGGCGGGCATCGCCATCGACATGGCGGTCGCCATCCTCAAAGTGCATCTTCACCATGGACTTACAGCCTCCGGCGGCATCGAATTCCCGCTGGCGCTTTTCGCGCTGGCCCTGCTGCTCCTGGCGGATGGACCCGGCTACCTTGCCGTTGATCGCGTCGTCTTCAGGAGCAGCTGATGCTAGCTGCAGCTTATCCGGGGTTATTGCGGCTGCGCCTTGAAGTAAGCCGTAAGCGCCGCCACCGTGGCCGGGTCGAACTCCGGATTCGGCGGCATCGTCGCTTCGGGATTAACCCTGTTTGGCTGAACCAGATATTTGCCGAAGGCTGAGGGGTTTCCCTGGGCGATGAGGGCCATCTGTGGCCAGCCAAACGGTGACTTTGTGCCGCCAATCTTTCCGGTCGAATGGCAGCGCAGACAATTCACCGCGATGATCCGAGCAGCCTGCTGGGCCGAAGCAGGCGCTTTGGCGGGCGGCTTGAGGCTGGCGAGTGCCTGAGCCTCGTCATACAGCACAATTTTGCTGACGCCAGTAGGTAGCTGCGGAGCATCGGGTTGCGCCATGATATGGAAGAGCGGCTTGAACTGTGGATACGTGACAAGATAAGGAGAAAAGACTTCTCCGTTCGGCCCTCTTGCCCACTGGCTCGGCTCCTTGCCACCCATCTTCAGGGCCAGGAAGGGATGGTGCTGCGCCCGGTGCTCGGCTGTGTAGTGCCCCTCATACCCGTCCGCCCCGACGGCAGCAACCAGTTCCTTCTTCCCTGCCGGGAGTCCCAGCGCTGACAGCAGTGCGTCGAGCGACACTCCGCTTAGCTGCACCGGCTGGTCGAAGTCCGGGTCGTCCTTCACCGTGTAGCTGACCTGCGGCAGCGCAGTGAGATCGGCGTAGCGCACGAACCGGCTCTGACCGGCCGCCACTCCGGGCAGATCACCGGTGATCTCCAGATCCTGCGGCGACGAGCGTTGCGTTTGCAGCGGGAGCCGCTGCGGTCCGGCGGCATGCACCGACAGGCCTGCGGCAGCGGCGGCAAGAAGCAGCCCAATTCCCCACGTCCTCTTTTGCATGCCGCCCATCCTAATCGAAAATCCTGTGCGCTGGAACGTTCAGCATCCATGCTGCAACTCTCTGGATCGCTGGAGGCCGCATCGCCCTACAATGGCCGGGTGATGGCGCCACTCTCTCCGATCGCTGCGCTCCAGGCTGCCTACGTCGCAGGCACTACGAGTCCGGCAGACCAGGCGCGGCGGGCGCTGGCCGAAACCAATAGCAATGCCAGTCACAACACCTACATCTCCGTCCGGCCCGACTGGACGCTCAGCGAAGCAGCTCGTGTCACCGAACGGGGCGCATCGGGCGCGCGGCTGCCACTGTACGGGGTTCCTGTTGCCCTGAAAGACTGCTTCGAGCTTGAGGGCTTCGCAACGAGCAGCGGCTCGAAGTTTTACGCCGCACACCTCCCTGCTCCGCGCGAGGACTCCTGGGTCGCGGCCCGCCTCCGCGCCGCAGGCGCCGTGATCACCGGGAAGACACACCTGCACCAACTCGCGTACGGCATCACCGGCGAGAATCCCGACTACGGCGACTGCCTGCAGCCGGCCAATGCCGCCCTGCTCACCGGCGGCTCCTCGAGCGGATCGGCTGCCGCCGTCCAGGAGGGCTCCGCTCTTGCGGCGATCGGCACCGACACAGGCGGCTCGATCCGAACGCCCGCCGCCCTCTGCGGCCTCGCCGGATACCGCGCCTCCGTCGGCTTGGGAGACTGGCGCGGCGGCTGGCATCTCGCAGAAACCTTCGACACAATCGGCTGGCTCTTTCGCGACCTGCGCGACGCTCCGCTGCTGGCAGAGGCTCTCTTTGATCTCCCGACCGAAACGCGCCCGCTGCAAAACCTGAACATCGGGGTGCTCTCTGGAGATCTGCTGGACGACTGCGACGATACAGTCCGCCACGCGATGGCCGAATGGGAGCAGCGCCTCGCGCACCACGGAGCAGCAATCCAGCCAATTCAGCCCGAGTGGTGGCGCGGCGCGTGGGACATCTATGCGCCGATCCAGGCGCAGGAGGCGGCCCGCATTCACGCCGGCTGCTACGAGCATTTCGCTCCGGCCATCGCAGCGCGCCTCGCCTGGGGGGCATCCCTCACCGACGATGCTGTCGCTACAGTCCGCGAGCAGCACGCTCGGT
>DASSKX010000568.1:0-3858 GCA_035689925.1 Acidobacteriaceae bacterium | reverse complement strand
CACGGCGCGCAGGAATACGCTGCCGTCGGGCGAGACGTATTCCTGCGGGCGCGGCGTTTCGACATCACGGGCGAACATTTCCGGCAGCGTGGTGTAGGTGAGCGTCTGCGGATTGAGCTGATCGCGAAATTCGCCGTTGTTCCAGTCATTGACCGGCAGGATGGCGTGCGCGTCGGGATGCGATTGCGTCGGCTGCGGCTCGAGCACGGTGAGCTGCTCTTCCGAGGTGCCGGGTTTGAAGCTGTAGACCGTGCCGCTGGGGCCGTCTGAGGAGACGACGAGCAGATCGCCGGAGTTGTCGAAGGCGAGGTTGACGGGATCGAGCGGATTGTCGCGCTCGACGGTGAGGCCCTCGTCGCGGGACCAGCCGTAGATGCGCTGCTCGTGGCGACCGACGAAGTAGAGCTTGCCGTGGGCGTCGACGGCTGCGCCGGAGATGGAGAAGAATCCGTCAGCGAGCTTGTCGATGTGCGCACCGGGAGCGAGGACCGGGGCGGGCGCGATTGGAGCAGGCTGCGCGGGGTTGTCGGGGATGTCGAGCGCGGCGAACTGACGTTCGCGGACGACGAGGTGATGCGTGACGTCCTCGATGGCATTTTCGTAGGGATATTTGCTGACGCGCAGGTAGGTCCAGCAGCCTTCGGTATCGCAGTCGGGGATGCCGCTTTCGGCGTTGATGAGGACGTTGCGGAAGTGAATGTCGCCGGAGTTGTAGAGGTGCACGGCGGCGGGGAAGGGTGCGCGCGAGCGGGTGACGCGGTAGCCGTGGTAGTTGGCGATGGTGATGTGGTGCGAGTGGTCGAACTCGAGCGAGAGAGAGTCGGGGCTCTCGAAGGCTTCCTCTTCGGTTTGCGGCGCGTTGAGGTCCCAGTTCTCGACGTGGTTGAAGCGGATCTCGTTGCGCACGTGGTGCTCGTTGGAAAGCTCGTAGACGTGGCCGGGCGTCTTCGTCCACGAGACATAGAAGCCGGCCTGCGCGAAGGTGTTCGGCGTCCAGATATCGGCGAAGGTGCCGCCTCCGCCCTGCGTGACCCAGATGCTGGGATACTGGCCGTCCCAGCGCGGGGCCGCGGGGGCCTGCGGCATGTGGTAGCTGGTGTATGGGTTGGTGCCGACCGGGCCAAGGATGCGTATGTCGTCGATGAGGGAATCTTCGCCCGCTTTCCAGAGAATGGCGACGGCACGAGGATTGATGCGACCGGTGAAGACGCCGAAGCCGCTGAGGATGTTGTGGCCGCCGGACGGGGCTGAGAGCACGGGCTTGGGGGCGCCAACGCCCTGCCAGGTGTTGTCGGGCAGGTCGAACTGCGTCTGCGTCGGATGCAAGCCGATGAGCACGGTGTCGGGTTTGAGCGACAGCGTGTCGCGCACGATGTAGCGGCCGCTGGGGAAGTAGAGGACGCGGTGCGCGGCGATGGCGGCCTGGATGGCGGCGGTGTCGTCGGTGGCGCCGTCTCCTTTGACGCCGAGCGTGTGGACGTTGACCCATTCGCTGGTGGGCGGCAGAGCGCGGATCGCGGGCGGAAGCGGCGCGGGCAGGGAGGCGAGTGCAGTCGCGTTGTAGCGCATGCCGATGGAGCCCATCACGCCTTCGGCGGGAACGATGAGGCCGTACGTGAAGTTCGCGGCGCGGTAGATGGCCGCTTTGGCGGGAATGGTCTTGCCGCTTTCGCGGAGGCGGGCGAAGGTCGGCACGTTGTGCAGGACGGCGTTGTCGAAGCCGATTTCGGTGGTGGGGTTCTTTTCGTTGCTGATGATCACGGCGGCCTGCGAGACGTTTTCGAAGCGGCAGTCCTTCACCCAGAGGTCGTCGGAGTACTGCGGGTCGATGTCGATGGCGACGGGAACGTTGCGGAAGGAGTCGCGGATGAGCGTCAGGTCGACTTCGTGCTCGCGGATCGCGGCTGCGCTCTGGCCTTCGAACGTGGAGTCGAGGAGCGTGAACTGCCAGGCGGGCGAGGTTTTTTCGGTGAGGATGGCGTAGCGTCCGCCGTAGAAGTGCAGGTCCTCGGCTTCGTTGCCGACCTGGGTGAGCGCGGCGAGGCCGGAGCCGATGTGGAAGTTCATGTGGGTGAGGAAGGCGTGCTGCGCGACGTGGAAGCGGATGGCGATGGCGGCGGGATTGCCGGAGCCGATCTCGAAATCGATGTTGCTCATCGCCGAGTAGAAGGTGCTGGAGTTCGCGTCGGCGATGTGGTCGTTCGGCGGCACGGAGCCTGGCGGCGGGAAGGGGATGCGTCCGTGCGGGGCGCGCGGATCTTTGGGATTGACGCCGGTGAAGATGACCATGTCGGCGATGCCGCCCTGGAAGCCGGGCGTGTTGTCGGCGAGCAGGAAGACCGGGCGAGTGGCGCCGTATCCGAAGACGCGCACGCCGGGCGAGATGTAAAGCGTGTGCGTGAGGCGGTAGCGGCCGGCGGGGACGAAGACGATGCCCTCGCGTCCGGTGCCGGCGGCCTGGTCGATGGCGGACTGGAGCGCGGCGGTGTTGTCGGTCTGGCCATCGGCCTGCGTGCTGACGTAAACGGCGCGGGGGTCGTCGAGGCGCGTGGTGAAGACGGACTGCCCCGTGGCTGCGGGGGCGATGCATGCGAAGGCGAAGGCGAGGGCGAGCAGCAGAGCTTTCTTCATCGGGAACTCCAGCCAGCGTGACGATCTTATCGAAAGGCGTGGATGCTCTAATGAGTCTGGACCGTGAAGACGCACCATTTCGATGTTCTGATTCTCGGCGCCGGAGCCGCGGGCCTGATGGCCGCGATGGAAGCGGGCCGTCGCGGACGGCGGGTTGCGGTGCTGGAGCGGGCGGAGCGGCCGGGGAAAAAGATTCTCATCTCGGGCGGAGGCCGCTGCAACTTCACCAACCTGCATACGCGGCCGGAGAATTTTCTCTCGGCTAATCCGCATTTTGCCAAGTCGGCGCTGGCGCGGTACACGCCTGCGGATTTTATCCGGCTGGTGGAGCGGCACGGAATCGCGTATCACGAGAAGACGCTGGGGCAGCTGTTCTGCGATGGATCGGCGCAGCAGATTGTGGACCTGCTGATGCGCGAGTGCGCAGAGGCGGGCGCACGGGTGTTTCTGTCGACGCCGATTCGCGAGGTGTGGCGGGATGACTCGTCCGGGGCGTTCACCGCGGTCGCGGGCACGGATGCATTCACGGCATCGGCTTTGATGATCGCGACGGGCGGGCTGTCGATTCCGAAGATGGGCGCGACGGGATTTGGTTACGACGTGGCGCGGCAGTTTGGGGTGGCCATCGAGCCGTGCCGCCCGGCGCTGGTTCCGCTGACGCTCGCGGGAGCGGAACTCGCGCAGTTTGCGGAGCTGACGGGCGTCTCGGCGGAGGTGACCGCGGCGTATGGCAAGCGCAGCTTTCGCGAGAAGATGCTCTTCACGCATCGCGGGCTCAGCGGGCCGGCGATTCTGCAGATTTCGTCGTACTGGAAGGAACAGGATGCGATCCGGATCGACTGGGCGCCGGGGCGGGAACTACTCGCGCCGTTAAGGGCGGAGAATGCGCGGCGCGATGTACCGGCGGCGAGAGCGGCGCTGCGCGCGCAGTTGCCGGTCCGGCTGGCGGATCGGCTGCTGGAAGTCGCGGCACCGTCGAAGTGGACGAATCACGCGCTCGACGACCTGGAGCGGCGTCTGCATGGGTGGACGTTTGCGCCCAGTGGCACGGAAGGGTATGAGAAGGCTGAAGTGACGGCGGGGGGAGTGAGCACGAGCGCGTTGTCCGCACAGACGATGGAGTGCCGCAGCGTGGGCGGACTCTACTTCATCGGCGAAGTGGTCGATGTGACCGGCCACCTCGGCGGATTCAACTTCCAGTGGGCGTGGGCGTCGGGCGCGGCGGCC
>DASSKX010000567.1:0-4455 GCA_035689925.1 Acidobacteriaceae bacterium | reverse complement strand
ATACGGCAGGCAGCGTGAAGCAGATGATGGAGCTGCGCGATGCCGGGATCGCGGCGATTGCCAGCGCGCAGGCGGCGAGCCACTACGGCGGCGAGATCCTGCTGGCGGACATCGAAGACAATCCGGAGAACTACACGCGCTTCTTTCTGATCCGCCGCCGCGACCGGCTCCAGCCGGCGGTCGACGCCGACAAGGTGAGCCTTGCGTTCAACGTTGAGAATCGGCCGGGGAGCCTGGTGGAGGCGCTGCAGGTGTTTGCCGGGCTGGGCACGAATATGACGCGGCTGGAGTCGCGTCCGGTGCCGGGGCGTCCGTGGGAATACGTCTTCTACGCGGATTATCAGCTGTCGGATGCGCGGCTCGCCGACTGGGCGCTGGAGATGCTGCCGCGCCACTGCTCGATGGTGCGGGAACTGGGGCGGTACCGGGCGGCGGCGCAGGGGTAGCAGCATTGCCCCGCTGTTCAGGACAGCGGGATTCGGTAGAGATTCCGCCGGGTGTTCGCGCGGCTGTAGGCATACACCGTACGGCTCACCGCCGACTCTACATACCACGGAATTGGCGGACTTATTTTAGGTATATCTTCGAGCGCCCCAAATCCTCCTGGCGGCGTTCTCGGCAGCCCGTTATCCCGCAGGACCGGAACGGCGTAACTGCTGGTCGAGTGCTCCATGTAGACGAAGATGGTTCGCCCCGACACATCCCAGTGAACCCTGCACAAGTCCCCGCAGAGCGGCATTCCGTTTCTGCCGTCCACCGCAAACGCCATCAGCAGGACAGGCTCATCCTGTCCAGCGCCCGGGATGCCGGCGGCAACCCAGCGGCCATTGGGCGATACTGCCGCGATATCCAGAATGCGCTGCGGACTCAGCTTACGGCGTCCGCTGCCATCCGGTTTCATCCGATAGATGAAATTCGAGCCGCCTTCCATAACGCGGAAGATGAGATCGCCGTTCGGCAAAAAGTTCGGCGAATCTTCTTTCGCAGTGGAAGAGATGCGCACCGGTGCCGAGCGACGGCTGGTCGGGGCAATCCACAGGCTGCTACCGCCCGATCTGTCGCTCATCACAAAAGCAACTTCTTTCCCGTCGCTCGATACGGCATAGCCGTCCATCGCATAACCAGGCAGTACCCTTTCCTGCTTTCGGGTGGACAGGTCTTCAATCCACAGTTCCTGGCCCCTCGTCTGACCATTCGACATCAGGAACCAGAGGGTGCGCCCGTCCCCGGAAAACTTCGGCGATGACGCATAGCCTTCGGAGGAGATCTGCTGGTCTCCGTTCTGATCATGGATCCAAACGGTGCTGTCCTCTGTACCCACGGAGGTGATGAGCGACTTACCGTCGGCCGCCATCGCGATCCCCTCCTGCGTGGTAGGGCCAAAGGTCACCTGTTCCGGAGATCCTTCCGGAATGCGTTGCCGCCAGAGGTGGAACCCATCCGTCAGGACCGTGAGATAGACCCACCGACCATCCGGAGACCAGGCTCCGGAAAGACATTCGCGGCTGGGAGGTCCGACCATTTTTCGATCGCCTGTTCCGTGGAAAGGAACGATGCTGCAGGGCTGGAATTGTCCACGGCTGTTCATTTCCGCGATCAGCACCCACCGGCCATCAGGCGAAAGATACGAGTGATGAGCCATGCCGCGCTTGTCCGGAGGCAGGTAGACATCCCGACTGTCGCCGCGCGCTTCATCCGTGGTGACCACGGCCATGTGGAGCCCTTCCTTGAGTTCGGAAAACAGCAGCCTTTTTCCGCCATCGATCCATGACAGAGAGGAAGAATTGGGCAGCAGCAAATGGGGCTCACCGCCAGGTACGGACACAACCCAGGTGTCCCAGGGCCCAACAATGCTGTAGGCAATTCGGGAGCTGTCCGGAGAGAACGAAGGAGCCATTTTCAGAGTGTCGTCGTGCGTAAGCTGCACCGGCTCTCCTGCCGGCAGTAACTTAACGTACAGTTGTCCGCGACCAAAGAACGCGTCATCGCCGCGGATGAAAGCGAGCATGTGCCCGTCCGGCGAAAGCGCGGGATAGACCGCCGCATCGGTGAAGAAGGTCAACTGCTCCCAACGTTGGCTATCTGCCAAATGACTCGGTGCAGCGCGGTGGAGAAAAGCAAAGATTCCCGCCGCGGCGGGCAGCGCCACAACAGCAGCCACCGCAATCCAGCGCTTGCGCCACGGCTGCGGCGGCGGACCCGCAGAGGCGAACTGCTGAGACGATTCCCCGACGCGCGTTACGGCACTATCTCGCTCCAGCCGATGGAGATCGGCACGCAGGTCGGCCGCATGCTGATAGCGCAGCTGGCGATCCTTCTCCAGCGCCTTGGTAATGATTCGCTCGAACTCGGCCGGCAGGTTCGGATTCAGGCGCAGGGGCGAAACCGGAGCGCGATTCAGGATGGCATCGCCAAGCAGCGCGGGGTTGCTTCCGCGAAAGGGCGGAGTGCCTGTCGCCATTTCGTACAGCACAGCGCCGAACGAGAACAGATCCGTGCGAGCGTCGAGTTGCTTCCCCTGCATCTGCTCGGGCGACATATAGGCCAGGGTGCCGATGACCTCTCCGGGACTGGTGAGCAGTTGCTCTTTGCTGAGGGTCTCCGCGTCCGCTGCCGCAGAGGACGCCAGGAATTGTGGGGTCTCCGCAAAAGTTTTTGCCAGACCGAAGTCGAGAATTTTGGCATCGCCGCGGCTGGTGACGAAGATGTTGGCAGGCTTGATATCCCGGTGCACGACACCGGCAGCATGGGCCGCGTGGAGCGCATCGGCAATCTGAGTGGCGATGGGCAGAAGGGTTTCGGCTTCGAGGGGTTTGCCGGATATGCAGTGGCCCAGAGTCAGGCCGTCAAGAAACTCCATGGCCATGAAGGGGCGGCCATCCTCCTCGCCGATCTCATAGATGGTGCAGATATTCGGATGGTTGAGAGCCGAAGCGACCTGGGCTTCGCGCCGGAAGCGCGCTAGAGCCTGAGCATCATGGACGACGCCCTCGGGGAGAAACTTCAGAGCCACAAAGCGGCGGAGCGTCAGATCTTCCGCCTTGTAAACAACACCCATCCCGCCGCCGCCCAGCTTCTCAAGAATGCGATAGTGAGAGACGGTCCAGGTTGACGTCGACATCGGTTCCAGTCCGGGGAAGGTGGCCTCAACAGTAACATGATTCGTCTGGCGGAACGCCGACGCGTCGCCTCAGTCGGCATATGGAAGATCGAGCCGTATCCGCACAAGCGGAGTTGCGGTCCGGGCATCTGAACGGCTACTGTGTTCTGCCGATGAGGAGAAGCGGGGCCGCATCCTACCAAACAGGGGCACAATTCAGGACGAAGATGAGAACGGTGACGCGAGGGCAGGCGCATCTCGCGGAAAAGGCGCGGGATGGTACCGCGCAGGCCGTCCGGGTTGCTGTCTATCCCAAGGCGGATGAGACTTTTTCACAGTTGATGAATCCAATGGATAGTTATTTGATATAAGGACACTCATGGCAAGCGATTTCATTAGCGTTATCAAGCCCGGAGAGCCGGGCTCTCGCGAGGGCGAAAACGGCGGCGCACAGGTTCTGCCGGTTCTGCCGGTGCGCGATACCGTTCTGTTTCCTCATGCCGTCCTGCCACTGACGGTCGGGCGCGAAAGCTCGATTCAGCTGATCAATTCCCTCGGCGAGGAAAAGAGCATTGTTGTGGTGGCGCAGCGCGACGCGCGCGTGGACGCGCCGCAGCCCCAGGATCTGCACGCCTATGGCACGCTGGCGACCGTTCACAAGGTCGTCAAGATGCCGAATCAGAGCCTCTTTGTCTTTACGGAAGGCAACGAGCGCGTGAAGCTCGGCGAGTTTTCGCGGATTGAGCCGTTCATGCTGGCGACGGTGGAGACGATTCCCGAGGTGATTCCGCCGAAGGGCGCCGAAGTTGAGGCGATGCAGCGCAATGTGGTCACGCAGTTCCAGCAGATCGTGTCGGCGTCGCCGACGCTCTCGGACGAGCTGCAGACGATTGCGATGAATATTGATGAGCCCGGACGGCTCGTGGACTTCATCGCGTCTTCCCTGCCCTTCCTCGCCACCAGCGACAAGCAGGAACTGCTGGAGACCCCGGACGTGGCGGCACGGCTGGAGCGCATCAACAAGCATCTGGCGAAAGAGCTGGAGGTGCAGCAGCTTCGCAACAAGATTCAGTCGGAAGTGCAGGACCAGGTGCAGCAGTCGCAGCGCGACTACTACCTGCGCGAGCAGCTGAAGGCGATCCAGAAGGAACTCGGCGAAATGGACGAGGGCCAGAAGGACATCGAAGAACTGCGGCAGAAGATTGAAGCGGCCGGGATGCCGGAAGAGACGAAGAAAGAGGCGATGAAGGAGCTGAACCGGCTCTCGCGCATGTCTCCGATGGCGGCGGACTACTCGCTGACGCGCAACTACATCGAGTGGCTGGCGGTGCTGCCGTGGGCCAAGTCGTCGGGCA
>DASSKX010000566.1:0-4161 GCA_035689925.1 Acidobacteriaceae bacterium | reverse complement strand
TGACGACCATCAGGGCCATGATCATGGTCGCGGCGAGCAGGACGGAGTATGTGGCGTGCTCGCTGGCGGCGCTGATCTGGGCACCGAGGCCGAGGGTACTGAGGGTGTGGCCTTTCAGCTGGAAGTATTCGGCGACGATGGAGGCGTTCCACGCGCCGCCGGAGGCCGTAATGAGGCCGGTGATCAGGAAGGGAAAGATGCCGGGCAGGATCACGGTCGTCCAGCGCTGCACTCCGGAAAAGCGAAAGAGGGTTGCGGTCTCCTTCAGGTCGGAGGGGATGGCCTGCGCGCCGGCAATGACGTTGAAGAGGATGTACCACTGCGCGGCGAGCAGCATGAGCGCCACGGATCCGAGGCCGAGCCCGAAGCCAACACTCTCGAGCGCAACGAGGATGAGCGGAAAGAGCGCGGTGGCCGGGAACGAGGCGGCGATTTGCGCCAGCGGCTGCGCGATCTGCGAGAGGCGCGGATTGAATCCGATGGCAACGCCCACGGGAATGGTCCAGAGGGCGGCGATGAGGAGGGCTGCGTTGACGCGAGCGAAGGTAAGGCCGGCTCCGGCGAGCAGATGGAGCAACTCGTGCCGGTGAATCTCGCGGAGCAGCATGACGGCATGCAACGCTGCGATGCCAATGACGACCAGCAAGGCGGCCCCGATCATCAGGTAGACCGCTGTCGCAATATCGCTCGATTCGCGACGCTCGATGGCGGGCCCGCGTCGGCTGCGGCGCTGCGCCAGGTCGGTGTAGAGGCGCTCCGCGACGGGACGGAAGGTGTAGCGGTTGATGACGCCTACGATTCTCGAACTGCGCAGGGCATCGAGAACCGGCGAGGTGACGCGGCTGGCGCTTTCCACATTTTCGAATTTGAATTTGTCGCTCCACGCAATGAGCGGGCGCCAGAGTAGTTGATCGGTCATCACGATGATGAGGACCATGGTGACAAGCCCCCAGCCTACGGCGACCAGGTCGCCACTGGATGCGGCGGTCTGCAGGTACGAGCCGAGTCCGGGGAGACGGAAGTTGCGCGTGCCGACGGGAAACATCTCGCAGACCATGAGAAAGAACCAGCCGTTGGCGACGGAGACGATGGAGTTCCAGATGAGTCCGATGGCGGAAAAGGGCAGTTCCAGCTGGAAGAGGCGCTGCCAGCGTGAGAAGCGGTTGATGTCGCACGCTTCTCTCAGCTCGCGAGGAATGCTCTTGAGCGAAGTGTAGAAGCTGAAGGCCATGTTCCAGACTTCACCGGTGAAGATGAGCAGGATCGCGCCGAATTCGATGCCGATCTGGCGCGAGGGAAAGAGGGACATCATGGCGAGCATCACGCCAGGCAGAAAACTGAGCACCGGGATGGACTGGAGGATGTCGAGCATCGCGATCAGCAGCGTCTCGATGCGCTTGTTGTAGGCGGCGGTGTAGCCGTAGGCGATGGCAAAGATAAGGCTGAGCGCGTAGGCGAGAAAAATGCGGACCAGCGAATACAACGCGTACAGCGGCAGGTGCGAAGGCGAGCGATGGATCTCGACTTCAGGGATGGCGGAGCTGAACCAGAACTTCGCGATCCAGAGGATGGCCCAGAAGCCGGCAAGCAGAGCGGCGGCGACGCCGACATCGATGAAGAAGGGCCAGGTACGCTCGACGACCAGCGCACCGGCCAGCGTCAGCCGCGGCCGCCCCAGGGTTCTCAGCCCGGTCACTTTCGGAATCGCCGGGCGTCTCATCCGGCCTGCTCCGGCGCAGGCTCAGCGATGTCTTCTCCCTCATGCTGGTGCAGCACAAAGCGACGGCGGCCATCATCCCAGTCGAACAGTTCGGCGTAGCGGCCCCAGTTGATGGCGGTCTCCAGCTGACGATTGCACTCATCCTCGCTGAACTGCTCGTCCATCATGTCGAGGAAGAATTCTTCGGAGACGGAGTGGTCGCTCTTGTTGGCGAGGGCGCGGCTGATCTGACGCAGCAGCAGGACGTGATCGAGCGCGGCCTTGCGGAAGAGCTCCTTCTGCTGGAGGATTTCGGCCTGCGCGTAGGTGTAGCCTTCCGGAGTGATGACGGCATCACCCTCCTCCACGTTGAGAAAGCCAAGCAGTTGCGCGGCTTCGACGATGGGAAAGAGGTCGTCGATCTCAAAGGCGAGTTCGTCGGCGAGGCGATAGATATCGGTGCGGCCGCCGAGGTCGATGATGAGCTCGAGGAGTCCGGCAATGCCACCGGGGCGCGCGTGCGGCAGCATTTCGTAGCGCATCTGGCGCTGGTCGCGAATGCGGCGGCCGTCGGTGAGAACGGGCATTTCGGCGGGGGGAACATCGGGTCGGGTGAGGACCTTGTAGATGTAGTCCACCAATGCCGTAAAGGCCGGGCTTTTGCGCTCGCGGGGCTGCGACATCGCAACCTTGAAGTCGGTGCGGATGTGACCCGGGTTGCGGCCGAGGACGATGATGCGGTCGGCCAGCAGCACGGCTTCCTCGATGTTGTGGGTGACGAGAAAGATGGCCTGAGTGGGGATGGTTTTCTTCTCCCACAGCTCGAGCAGTTCGCTGCGGAGGTTCTCGGCGGTAAGGACGTCGAGGGCGGAGAAGGGCTCGTCCATGAAGAGGACCTCGGGCTCGACCACCAGCGCCCGGGCGAAGCCGACGCGCTGGCGCATGCCGCCGGAGAGTTCCCTGGGATAAGCCGCTTCGAAGCCGTCAAGCCCGACGGTGTCGAGGATGCGGAGGCTGCGGCGGTGGCGCGCGGTTGCGTCCATGCCGCGCGCCTTGAGCGGCGCTTCGACGTTCTCCAGCACGGTGAGCCAGGGGAAGAGGGCGAAACTTTGGAAGACGATCGAGACGTTGATCTCCGTCGAGCCGACTTCCCTGCCGTGCCACAGGACGGTTCCGGCCGAGGGCCGGGAAAGGCCGGAGAGCATCCGCAGAAGGGTCGATTTGCCGGAGCCGGAGGGACCGAGCAGAGCTACGATTTCGCCGGGATCGATGGAGAGGTCGGTCGGCGCGATGACCTGGATCCGGGCGTCGCGCGACTGGGCATAGAACTTTTCAACCTGGCGTGCCTGGATGATGGGGTCAGTCATAGCAGCGGCTCGTTGGGGCTCAGGTTTTCAGGGACGGTTCGGCCGGATGATGCTGAAGCAACTATATGATGAGAGGGTTGCTGCGGGATGAAGCATCTCCCGTGGGAAGCGTATCATCATAGGTGCAGGTTTTACCCGGCGCACTGCTCCCCAGTGAATCGCTTCCCGTTTTCCTGACTCACTTATTAGACGATAAGGATTTGGTACGAGACGAATGCCCGAACAGCAGACGGCGAACCAGGCGAAACCGAGGGTGCTGGTCGCAGATGACGAGCGCGTAATTGCCGACACCCTGGCCATCATTCTGAACCAGAGCGGATTCGAAGCGACGGCGGTCTACAGCGGCGAAAGGGCCGTGGAGATGGCCCAGGTGTTGAAGCCGGACATGCTCATCAGCGACGTGATCATGACGGATCTGAACGGCATCGATGCGGCGATCCAGATTCGCGCCATGCTGCCCGGCTGCAAGATTCTGCTGTTCTCGGGTCAGGCGGCGACGGCTGATCTGCTGGACCGGGTGCGGGCCCAGGGGCACGAATTTGAGATTCTGGCCAAGCCGGTCCACCCGCAGGATCTGCTGGCACGCCTGCGCAGCTAATTTAGTCCATTCAGCTACGGCGGTGACCGCGTAAGGGGGAGACCGTCTTACTGCCGGCCTCTCTTCGGCGGATACCAGGTGAATTGTGCGGCGACCGTCGTGTCGCTCTGCGGTCCGGGCTGGTAGATGGGCGCCTTCCAGCGCTCGTACTGCACCCAACCACGGGCTTCGAGATTCTTGCCGATGCGCTTGCGCACCTCTCCCTGGAAGTCGTTCTGCGTGGATCCGCCGGCGAAGAAGACCTTGGCGGCTTTGGCATTCCGATACATGAACTGAATATCTTCGTTGGGCGAGAGGTGATACGTGAGCCAGGCCTGACCACCCTTGCCTTCGCGTCCGACCCAGTCACCCACCAGGAAGCCTTTGTTGGTCGGGCCTTGCCGCTGCACGATTTCCCAGAACAGGAAATGTCCATTGTTGATCGGACTGTTGTCGGGAGTGGGATTGTAATGACTTGTCGGCTCGGTGTTGGCACCCTCGACCCGCAGGTCGAGCTT
>DASSKX010000565.1:0-4834 GCA_035689925.1 Acidobacteriaceae bacterium | reverse complement strand
CGTCGGAAGACTTTCATCCGACCAACCCCCGCATTGACGCCAGGCGTGCATCCCATTCATAGTTCGAGGGGAATGGGGGACGCCATGGAAAGCCGCAGCGATTCAGCAGTTTCCACGCGATCGGTCTGGAGCAGACGATGGGTGAGAGTCACCACGATCGTCGTCGCCGTCGTTGTCATCATCGTTTTCATCGTGCCGCTGTTCGTCAATGCAGATACCTTCCGTCCGATGATCGAGAACCAAATCTCCAGCGCGCTGGGGCGGAAAGTCACGCTCGGCCATCTGAGCTTCTCGCTCTGGTCCGGCAGCATCAAGGCGGACAGCATCGACGTCGCCGACGATCCGTCCTTCAGCCAAACGCCCTTCCTGCAAACCAAGTCGCTCCGCATCGGTATCGAAACCGGAGCCTTCCTGTTTCACCGCCAGGTGCACATCACCGACTTCGTCGCCGACTCGCCGGAGATTCACCTCATTTCCGGCAAGAACGGCACATGGAACTACTCCAGCCTCGGCCACTCCGCACCTGCCAATCCGCAGCAGCCTGGCGGCGGCACGCGGTCGTCGACGCAGCAGCCAGCGAACGGCAATCCGCCGGCTACTCAGCAGAAGCCCGGCACCGCACCCACAGGTGCTCCGCCGCAGCAGAGCCGCGCCTCCGGCATCACGATTGGCGACCTGAAGATCAAGAACGGCAGCGTCACCGTTTCCTCGAATCCGCCTCACGGTCAGCCTTTCGTCTACAACAACGTGGACGTGACGGTGAAGAACCTCTCCTATGCGCAAAGCATGCCGTTCACGATCACGGCGAATCTGCCGGGCAACGGCTCCGTGAGCCTCGATGGCACCGCCGGGCCCGTCGCTCAGGACAACCTCGCCAACACCCCCGTCCAGGCGAACCTTGATGTCAAAAGCTTCAATCCAGTCAAAGCAGGCGTGCTCCCCGCCACTGAAGGCATCTCCATGGACGCCGACGTGCAGGCGCAGGTCCACTCCGACGGCAAGACACTCACCAGCACCGGCAAGATTCACGCGCTTCACCTGCAGCTTTCGCCCGGTGGTTCGCCCGCGCCGCAGCCGGTGGACATCAGCTACAACATCTCCGATGATCTGAACGCCCAGGCCGGGCGCATCACCGACATTACCGCGCAAGCCGGCTCCGCAGTCGCGCACGCGAATGGAACCTTCCGCACCGCCGGAGACAATGTGGAGCTGAACGTCCGCCTCTCCGCGCCCAATCTCTCCGTCGATCAGCTGGAGGCGCTGCTGCCCGCAGTCGGCATCCGCCTGCCCAGCGGCTCGTCCCTGCACGGCGGCACGCTCACCGCGAATCTTGCCATCACCGGCACCGCGAAGGCGCCAGAGATCAGCGGCCCTGTTGAGATTGCCAACACGCGCCTCGCAGGATTCGATCTCGGTTCGAAAATTCAGGGCCTGAAGGCTCTTGGCGGAACCAGCGGCGGCACCAGTATCCAGAAGCTCAGCGCGAACGTGCACTCCACCGTGCCCTCGACACAGCTCAGTAACATCGATTGCGTCGTTCCGGCCATTGGCGAGGCGACCGGTCAGGGCACCGTCTCCGCAGGCGGCGCGCTGGACTTTCACCTGACGGCGAAACTCAATTCCAACTCCGCGATCGGGGGGCTGGCCAACACGGCTTCCAATGCACTGGGCGGGATCGCCGGGAATGTGCTGCATTCCACCACCACGAACGGCGTTCCGATGACCGTCTCCGGAACGACTTCGAATCCGGTGATCCGCGCTGATATCGGAAGCATCGTCAGGAACCAAACCGGAGGCCTCCTGGGGAACGGCAACACCGGTCAGCAAAAGCCCAGCGTCGGCGGTCTGCTCGGCGGACTGCTGGGCAAGAAGCCGCAGTAACGGACGGCCCCGGCTGCCTTGCGCCTGAACAGACCCCGGCCTGCTCCCAGCCGGGTAATGCTGCCCATGGAACGGCTTACGTCGGTCCGCGTTCGGTAGGCAAGAACTTGCACATTCCACCCCGATGCGCAAACGCGCGTCATTTCACGCCATGGGGGAACAACCCCCCACACCTGGGCGGAAGTCCTAACCACAGGGCCCAGGTGCGCCCGGCGGCAAACGACGATATCAGCCCGCCAGTAAACAAAGTCGGCCCCAGTTTTCCGTTCCGACGAACGATTCCGGAACACTCAATCCACGGAACAAAGGAGCACGATCATGAAACGATCCATCGCTGTTTTCGCCATCAGCGCGCTGGCAGCGGCAGTCTCCCTTCCCGCGCTCGCGCAGGATAAGGACACCACCCGCGCGGACAATGAACTGACTTCCGCTACCGAGGTCCTGAGCAGCCTTACCGGCCCCAACTCGCGCGGCGGTATTCCCGATGATGTTCTCAGCCGGGCCAAGTGCGTTGCCGTGATCCCGAAGATGATCAAGGCTGGATTCGTGGTCGGCGGTCAGCACGGCGCAGGCGTTGCGACCTGCAAACTGGCCAGTGGCAAGTGGAGCCCTCCCGCGCCCTTTGACATGACCGGCGCCACCTTCGGCGCGCAGATCGGCGGAGAAAAACAGGGCTACGTGATGATGATCATGAACGACCAGGGCCTGCAGGCTCTCATGTCCGGGCACTTTAAGGTCGGCGCCGGCGTTGATGCTGCTGCTGGTCCGGTAGGACGTGAAGGATCGGCCTCGGCCGGCAATAACGCCGCTATCCTGAGCTACGCGAACGCCAAAGGCGCCTACGTCGGCGCGACGCTGAACGGCGCTGAGCTGAACCAGGATCATGGAGAAACGAAAGCTCTCTACGGACAAGAGACTCCTTTCTCCAGCATCCTGAACGGCAAGGTGGAGATGCCGTCCGACACGTCGGCGACCGAATTTGTGCACACCGTCGCCAGCGCAGTCGACCGCGCCGGCAACGAAGGGACCGAGGCCCACTAATCGCGGGGTACTGCGTTGTGAAACAGGGGCAGGCGTAAGCCTGCCCTTGTTATTTTTGGCGTGCACCTGGCAGGTGAATCGTCCACACCAGGCCTGCACTGATCCGCCCGTAGAAGTTCGGCAGTCCGTGGACGACGATCGGATAAACCGGCGCGGGTGAGCCGATCTGCGCGAGAGCGGCATGCAGATTCGTGTAAAGAAAATCACCCTTCATCCGCACGGCGATCCGTTTCCCGATCGGCGTGTCCAATCCGCCTCCGATGACGCAGGCCAGCGACGTGGTCTGGCCCCGGTTGCCGTTCTGCATCCAGTTGCGGTTGGCGTTCACTGCGCCGAGCAGCGCTTCACCGAAGACACCTTCCCGCCAGACGTGCGACTCATATTCACCGCCGCCCAGCAGAAACAGCAGGTGCTCATTTGCGTTCAGGTTCCTGCCCTGGAAATGAGCGACATCGGCCTTCAGATCCCAGCCGCGCCAGGGAAACATTCCCAGCGCCGCCTCGAAACCGCTCAGCGGCTGGCGCGCGCCTCGCACGCCATTGGGACTGTTCGACAGCAGGGTATACCCGGTCGAAAGCTTGTAAAAGAAGGGTTGGCTTTGCTGAGCGCACACAGCGGGCGCCATGCACGCCAGCAGAAGGAAGAAAACTGGGGAAGAAAAAGCGGGCCGCATCATTCGCGCCGACCATCGTACCCGTGTGGCTGGTCTTTTGTGAATTCTGCCGGTACAAATTCGATCGCTAGAAATACCAAACCAGACCAGCGCCTGCGCGCGCATAGTAATTCGGCAGCCCATGCACGGCATTGATGTACGCGACATGGCCGATAAGCGTGTTCTGAGCCGGATGCAGGTTCATGTAGAGAAAATCACCCTTCACGCGGATGGCCAGGTTGTGGCGGATTGGCGTATCCAGACCGCCGCCAAGAATCCCGAGAAACGACGCCGTCTGCCCAATCTCGCCGTTCTGCATCCAGTTCTTGTTGATGGCCACATTGCCCATCAGCGCCTCGGTGAACAGGATCTCCCGACCGAGCCGATGATCGTATTCGCCGCCGCCCGTGAGGAACAGCAGATGCTGCTGCGCGTTCAGATTGGTTCCTCGATAGTCACCCGTGGCGATCTTGAAGCGCAGCCCGTGCCACCGCAGCATGGCGAGTTCCGCTTCCCATCCATTCAGCGGCTGGCGCGCGCTTTTCACGCCATTGGGAGCGTTCGACAGCACGCTGTACCCGCCGGAGAGCTGATACAACGATTGCCAATTCTGTTGGTTTTCCTGCCCGCGTAGAGCAGGAGCGAGGAGAGAAACGAAGAGAGCCAGGAAAAGAAGGCGAGGGGAGTGGAAGCGCATCATCCTTTGCGATCCATGCTACCCGCTCGGCCTGCGGATTGAGAAATGCTCCCGCTCTCCTGATTCCTGCTTTCGGCCGGCTGCGCCCGGTATGCTGAGCTCTGCGTCCGGGCCTCCGGGCTCTGCAGTTTCTCGGCAATCGGCAATCGAATCTCCGCTGTGCAGCCCCTGCCACCCTCGCGATTGCGCAAACTGATGCTGCCGCCATGCGCCTCGACAATCTGCCGCGCCAGCGCCAATCCCACTCCCGAACCGGACTTCTTCGTCGTGTACAGCGGCACAAACAGGTTGTCGGGATTCGCCAGTCCGGGTCCGTTGTCTTCGACGCGGATAGCGACGAAATCTTCCTCCTCGGCCGCACGAAGCGTCTCCTCGGGTTCGCACTGCTCTGCAAGGCTCGCAATCTCCGGATCCTCGCTCGCGCAAAACATCGCGGCCTCAACGGCATTGCGCACCACGTTAATGAGCAGCTGTTCAATCTGGTCCGGATCGGCCAGCAACTCCACGTCCGGCGCAGGCAGCAGCCGCACATCGAGCCGAATTTCCAGGCCGGCGACCCGCTC
>DASSKX010000564.1:0-2505 GCA_035689925.1 Acidobacteriaceae bacterium | reverse complement strand
GTCGTAGGAGATGGCGAGGCGCATGGGTGCGGCGAGGAGTTCGCGGTTGAGCTGCTTATCGAAGACGCTGGCGATGTCGCCGTTGCTGTCGATGCGGACACGGTAGTACTGATTCTCAAGGGAATCCTGGGTGACGTGGAGCGTGGATTGCGGAGCGGCCGACGCGCGTCCCGGCTGAACGCTATAGACGGCGTAGCCAACGGAAGGCACGCGGGCGGCAAAGATGACTTTGCCGTTCGACATTTGCGCGGGCACGGGGCGGCCGTCGGGCGAGGTGACGGAAACACTGGTGGGCGCGCCGCCGGGGAAGTGGACATCGGCTTCGACCAGATCGTCGCGTTCGATGTTCAGGGGATTGTAGACGACGATGGGCGTGCCTTCGCTCTGTGTGTTCAGGGCAGATGAGACGGCTTCGGTTGCGCTTCGAAGCACGGTCGCGAACTGGTTCATCGCGATGACATCATCGTTCCATGCGAATTCGTAGGACTTGGGCGTGGCGGTGCCGGCTGCCAGGTCGTGGAAGTGTCCGCCCATGACGAGGGTCCATGCATCGTTGAGGCGCTCGAGCGGATAGGTTCGGCCTCCGAGCCAGCTGGCAGCGATGGAGGATTTCTCCGCTGCATCGGCGAGCAGTTCTTCCTTGCGCAGCCAGCGCTTCTGATACGCCTGCGAGGTGAGCGATCCGGCGGAGTGATTCGTCAGCTCCATCTCGCCGGTGTACTCCGGCAGTTGCTTCTCTTCGGTGGGGGTGATGTCGAGGAACATCTGATCCGCATCGGCAGAGACGACGTGGACCGGGCCGTTGCCCACCTGGACATTGGGCCAGTTCTCCTGCGCCTCATTGGGGAAGCGGACGTAGCCGGGAGGCGGCAAGCTGGCTTCGCCGTGGGTCACGATGCCTTCGAGGCGCTTGACGGAGGGTTCGTCGGGCGAGCCGCCGATGTCGCCGGTTCCGTAGTAGTGATAGTCGGTGAAGACGCCGGTGACCTTGCCGTTGTTCTGGACTCGATCGGCCCAGTCGGACTGAAAGTGATTCAGCTCTTCAAGCTGGCGGTCGAGATTGAGCTGCGTGATCTGATTGCGCAGCGTTGTGAACTTCGTCGCATCGGCTGGCTGTATCTTCTCGCCTTTGGATTGTTCTTCGGCGAATTTCGTGCTGAGCTGATGCAGCTGATCCTGCGCGGCGGTCAGTGCGGTGTCGGGCGGCAGAGGTGGAGTGGGCGCGCTGAGGTCGGTGTAGATGCCGCCGGAATATGCACCGGGATTGAGCGCGGCGAGCACGCTTTCACCGTCCGGCCCGGTCCAGACACCGACATTGAAGGGTGTTCCCTCGGGGGTCTTCTCGCGAGACTCGGGGCCTCCGCCAGGAGCTGAAGAGCCCCAGGTGAGCTTTTGCGTGGAGAAGCCTTTTACGCCGGAATGCGCGAGGATGGTCGGCAACGACGCGGGAAATCCGAAGCAGTCGGGCAGCATGTATTCAGCGCTGGCCTTGCCGAGTTCGCGGCGAAACCACTCGTTGCCGTAGAGGATCTGGCGGATGATGGCCTCGGCGCTGGGCGCGTTCACATCTCCTTCTTCCATCGAGGAACCCGCGGGGAACCAGCGGCCTTCAGCGACGTACTGCTTCACTTTGGCAAAGTCCTGCGGGTAGTACTCCTTCATGAAGCGATAGCGGTTGGCGCCGCTGAAATTGAAGATGTAGTGCGGATATTTCTCGAAGAGGTCGAAGTTACGGTGCATCGTGTTCGGGATGTACTCGTCGATGACCTGCGGATACTCCCAGCGCCACTCGGTGTCGAGATGGGCATAGCCCACGACATAGAGCGTGGGCTGAGTCTTCAGATCCGGTTTTTCCGTCGGCTTGGTCTGCGCGGAGGCTAGAGCGGAGATTGAGAGAACGAGGGCCAGGGCGGCGGTTCGCATGAAGTTCAGCTCCCGAGAGGTTGAGTGAAGTGGAGATGGAGAAAAGAGGCGCGGGCCAGTAACAGCAGCTGTGGTAACGTTTCCATCGCGCAGCCGCCAGCCTAAGCGTTCTGCGCTTGCGGTGTCAACTGCGGAGCGGTGCATCCGCAGGAATTGCGGCGGATGAGCCGGGTGCCGAGCTGGACTTGTCGCGGACGATCGTCGTCGGCACGCGCCCGGCTGCCAGGCCGCAATTGCTGGAAGAGAATTTCGGCAGCCATGCGTCCGATTTCATCGATGGGCTGCCGAACGACGGTGATCGAGGGGCGCACGGTGTCGGCGAGTTCGAAATCGTCATAGCCGAGGAGCGCGACTGAATGCGGGATGGCGATGCCGAGCTTCTGCATGGCCTCGAAGGCGTTGATGGTGATGCTGTTCTTCAGCGTGAAGATCGCGTCCGGAGGCTGGGACGAGGCCAGGAGTACCCGGATCGCGTGCTCGACTGAGGGGTAGTCGATAACCGACGTGTCGATGATCGCGGGCAGACCCGCAGATTCTATGGCCTGTCGATAGCCGCTGATGCGCTCGCGGATGGTGTAGAGC
>DASSKX010000563.1:0-10648 GCA_035689925.1 Acidobacteriaceae bacterium | reverse complement strand
CCGGAGATCACAGCCGTATCGAAGCCGAAGAGAAGGCCTCCCAGGGCGCCCACGGCGGTGCTTCGGAACAGGCTCCAGGTCATCCTCAAGAGGCAGTACCTCGATTCTGGTATCGATTCCAGGAATACGCAAGTGTACTCTGACCTAGCAGTTCATGGCCAGTGGCAAACGGTTCTAGCTTCAGATGGAACGGCGGGACGGGAGCATTTCTCCGCAGGATCCGCGATAGACCAGATCCACCTTCAGGGTGGTCGTACCTTTGGGATGCTTGCCCTTCTCGAGTGCATCAAAGAGAAGTTGCGCAGCGCGAGTGGCAATACCCACCACCGGCTGCCGGACCACGGTAATGGGCGGCTCCAGCGTGTCTGCCAGTTCGAAGTCGTCGTATCCGAGCAGGCCGACTGAACTGGGTACCTCGATGCCCAGTTCCCGCAGGATTTTGTAGGCATTCATGGTAATCAGGTTCTTGATGCAGAAGACCGCATCGATGCGGTCTTTGCCGAGGAGGTGCCGGCGCAGGGCATCGCTCGCGCTGGCATAGTCTTGCACTTCCAACTCAGCAAAATACGGCATGCCCGCATCGCGAATGGCGTCGCGGTGTCCGCGGACGCGCTGTTGACTGGTGAACAGCTTGCCGTCCCCGGCCATGCAGAGGATGCGCTTGTAGCCGCGGTGGATCAGGTGTTCGGTGGCTGCGCGGGCGCCGCCATAATTGTCGCCCAGTACTGTGGCGAACGGCTGGCCGGGAAAAGGCCGGTCGAAACAGACCAGCGGAAATGCGGCTTGCTGGAGCAGGCTGAGGTTTCCTCCGTCGCAAGGAACGAGGATCAGCCCGTCGATCCGCCTCTGAATCAGGCTGGTAATCTGCTCCCGCTCTCGGCTGGGAAGATTCTCCGATTGCGCCAACAGGACCGGACTGCCATGATCTCGCGCAACCGCTTCGATGGCTCCGGCGGCAACGGAGAAGAAGGGATCGGCTACGCTGGGGACCACCAAACCAATCGTTTTCGTCCGTCTACCTTTAAGGCTGCGGGCCGCGACATTCGGCTGATAGCCGAGCTCTTCGATCGCCTCCTGGACCCGGGCCATCGTTCGCTTGCTCACATACTGGCCTCCGTTGATCACGCGCGAAACGGTACCGGCGCCTACTCCGGCGCGCCGTGCTACGTCGATCAATGCAGGAAATGGCCGAGCCTTTTTCACGCCCTCAGTGTACCTGAGGACTTTTGGGCGACAATGGAGCATGAAACCCGCCGGTGTCCGATCAGCAATGGTGCGGCGGTTTGACATGGGAACTTCACCTTGCCTACAGTTACTTTTTCGTCCAATTGGAATCGGTTTCAATCCCGGTGGAAGACTCAATAGATATTCTGGCTCGTTCATGACGCGGATCAATCGCCGAAGGTTTGGACAGATGCTCGCAGGAGGCGCGGCCTTGCTTTCTTCCGGGGAAAGCGCATTTCCGGCGGGCACGTCATCGCAAGGCCCGCTTCAGTTTGGTGCCGTCTTTCCCGGTGTGTGGCGCGCGACGGTCGGTACTCCGGAGGCGCACACGCCGGTGCGGGCGAGGCTCACCTCACGTCGCGCCGAGGAGATGCGCGCGCTACCGACTGCGAGCGAGGCGCCGCTGAGCGGAGTGGAAGGTGCGGTGACCAATCGGGGGACCCGCATCACCCTGCCCCTCGCTCCGGGCGAGTTGATGTACGGCTTCGGTCTGCAACTGATGTCGTTTCAGCAGCGCGGAAAGAAGCGAACGATCCGCGTGAATGCCGATCCTCGCGTGGACTCAGGCGACTCGCACGCGCCCGTGCCTTTCTACGTAACAACCCGGGGCTACGGAGTGCTGATCGATACGTTCCGCCACGCGCAGTTCTACTGCGGAGAAGCGCATCCAGTGGATCGCAAAGCCGATGCGACCGCGGGAGGCGGCGTGAACACCCCGGCAGACATGCGGGCGTCGGATCGGGACCGCAGTGGTGAAGTGCGCGTGGAGGTGCCGCGATCCGCAGGCGTGGATGTGTATCTGTTTTCGGGGCCGGGCATGGTGCAGGCTGTGCAGCGCTATAACCTGTTTTCCGGAGGCGGGGTAAATCCGCCGGAGTGGGGTCTTGGATTCTGGTATCGCGCCGAGATGCATCTGGGCGCGGACGGCGTGCTGGCATTAGCGCGAGAGCTGCGGGAGGCGAAAATCCCATGCGACGTTCTGGGCCTGGAACCCGGCTGGCAAACCCATGCGTACTCCTGCAGCTTCGCGTGGGACCCGAAGCGATTTCCCGATCCGAAGCAGTTTCTGAGCGATGCGCGGAGCATGGGAGTTCACGTGAACCTTTGGGAGCACGCGTTTACCCACCCCTCTTCGCCGATTTACCAGGCACTGGAGCCGCATTCGGGCGATTACCTCGTTTGGCAGGGGCTGGTGCCGGACTTTGCGAACGAGCCGGCGCGGCGGGTTTTTGGCGAGTATCACGGCAACGCGCTCATCGATCAAGGAGCTTCGGGTTTCAAACTCGATGAGTGTGACAACTCGGATTTCACCGAAGGATGGTCGTGGCCCGACTTCGCGCAGTTCCCATCCGGGCTGGACGGCGAGACCATGCACGCGTCGTTCGGATTGCTGTATCAGGAGACGATCCTAAGCGCGTTTCGCCAGCGTGGTCAGAGCACCTACGGATTGGTGCGGTCGAGCGGAGCGTTGGCCTCTTCGTATCCTTTCGTCCTGTACAGCGATCTCTACGATCATCGACAGTTCGTGCGCGCGCTGATCAATGCAGGCTTCTGCGGATTGCTGTGGTGTCCCGAAGTACGCGATGCGGTCAGCGACGAAGATCTCGTGCGGCGTCTGCAGACGGTAGTCTTTTCGCCGTTGGCCATGGTGAATGCGTGGTACATCCGCAACCCTCCGTGGAAACAGATCGATCGGCACCTGAATAACGCGGATCAGTTTGCGCCGGGATGGCAGAAACTGCAGGCGCGGTGCCGGGAAATCCTCGAGTGGCGCATGGCGCTCGTGCCGTATCTTCGCAGCGCGTTTGCGCACTATGCCGAAGATGGAACGCCCCCTTTCCGCGCTCTGATTCTGGACTTCCCAGAGGATCGATCGCTGATCAATGTGGACGACCAATACATGGTTGGCGACCGGTTGATGGTGGCACCGATGTTCGCGGGAGAAAAGAGCCGCACCGTGGTGCTGCCGCCGGGGAAATGGCACGATTTCTGGAGCGGGCTCGCGTTGGAAGGCGGTAGCACGCTCGAAGTCGACGAAACGTTTGCGGAGATCCCGATGTACGTACGCGGAGATACCGTGCTGCCGTGGGCCGTACCGGCGGCTTCCACCAGCGATGCTGCGGCGCGCGTGTTGCGCGTCCGCGTTTATGGAAGCGGCGCGATGCCGTGGCAGGGCAGGGGGCCGGATCTCGAAGGGCTCGTGCTGTCGTGGGATTCGGCGTCGCAGAAGGGAACCGTCAAGCCATCACGGTCGGCTGCGCGTCCGTACCGGATCGACACGTGGGAGAGAATCGGAAAGGCGCAGACCGCCTCAGATGCTCCGCCCACGCGCTCGAATCAGTTATGAAGCTGTTTAGAAGAGGAGACACATGTCCACACGCCGCGAATTCCTCAGTTTGGCAGCCTGCGCCGCCGGAGATGTCCTTCTCAACTCACCCGACGGTCAGACGTCTACGGCTCCGGCGGCTGCTGAAGAAGATCTGAACCGGTTCGTGAATGTGTTTCTTGGTACAGGGGGACACGGGCACACGTTTCCAGGCGCGACGGTTCCGTTCGGAGCCGTGCAGTTGAGCCCCGACACCGGCAACACGGGGTGGGATTCCGCCGGCGGATATCACCATGATGATGTAACGCTGATGGGTTTCAGCCACACACACCTGAGCGGGACGGGCGTGGGCGACATGCTCGATCTCCTGCTGGTTCCGCGTACCGGGACTGCGATTCTTGCACCGGGCGCAGACCCTACGGCGCGCACCCAACCATCAGGGACCTACCGCAGCCGTTTCTCCCACTCCGATGAACACGCGGAGCCAGGCTACTATCGTGTCCTCATTGAGAGCAGCGCAGGTCACAGGATCGAGGCGGAACTGACGGCGACCGAACGAACCGGGCTGGCCCGGTTCAAGTTTCCTCCTGGAGAACCCGCCCACATTCTGGTGGACTGGCACCATGCCTACGGCAGTGAGAACCCGGTGGAATCGGCCAGTCTCCAGGTGATTTCAGACCGACTGCTGCAGGGAGGACGCCATGTCAACGTCTGGGCACCGCATCGGGAAATTTACTTTGCCAGCGAGTTCTCGATTGCACCACAAAAGATCGAGCTATTCAGCGAAGACTCGCCGGCTGCGGAGCGCCAGATCCAGGGAAAGAACCTCAAAGCCGTGCTGCATTTTGCACCCGGCAGCACGGTGCTGGTGAAGAGCGGCATATCGATGGTCAGCGCAGAGAACGCACTGCACAATCTGCGAACGGAGCAGCCCGGATTCGATTTCATAGGCGTGCGGCGCGCTGCTCATAGAGCGTGGCAGCGGGAACTCCAGCGCATTCAGGTTCAGGATGCGAACGACGAGCGCAAGACGATCTTCTACTCGGCTCTGTATCACATGATGTGCGCACCCACACTCGCGGACGACTGCAATGGGCAGTATCGCGGACTGGATCAGCAGGTACACGCACTCCAGGCGGGCGAGCACAATTACAGCACGTGGTCGCTTTGGGATACGACTCGAGCGCTCCATCCTGCTTTCACGCTTTGGCAAACAGAGCGAGTGCCCGGCATGATCAATAACCTGATCCGCATTGCCGAGCAGAGTAAATACGGATTTCCCATCTGGCCGCTGCAGGACGGGGAGACGTATTGCATGCCGGGATACCACGCCGCCAGCGTGATGGCCGAAGCCTGCGCCAAGAAGGTCGGCGGTATCGACTGGAACCGGGCTTACGCCGCTATGCGCAAGCGCAACATGGACGACGATTACATGGGCCTGCCCGCCTATCGCTCATTGGGGTATATCCCCGCGGATAAGGAATATGAGTCGATCGGCAAGCTCGTTGAATATGTCTATTGCGACTGGGCGTGCGCGCGAGTCGCCGAAGCGACCGCTCATCCGGAAGATGCTCGGGTCCAGCGCCGGCGTTCGCAGAACTACCGCAACGTTTTTGATCCGCAGTCGCAATTTATCCGAGCGAAGCTAAGCGACGGAAACTGGACCCCGAATTTTGATCCGCGCTCCACCGGGCACATCCCACATCATCGCGACTACACAGAAGCCAATGCCTGGCAGTCGACTTTCTTCATCCGTCATGACGTGAAGGGATACATGCAGTTGTTTGGCTCCCGAGAGGCGTTTGCCGGCAAGCTGGATGCACTGTTCACCGCAGAACCGGGAGTTTCCAACGAAACGGTCGCTGACATGACCGGCTACATCGGCCAGTACGTCCACGGGAATGAGCCGAGTCACCACATCGCGTATTTATATGTCTGGGCGGGGCAGGGCCATAAGACGCAGAAGCTTGTGCGCCAAATTTTGCTGACGCAGTATCGCAACGACTTCGATGGGCTGGATGGCAACGAAGATTGCGGCCAAATGTCCGCCTGGTACGTAATGAGTGCTCTCGGGCTGTATGCTGTCGATCCGGTCAGCGCCACGTATGTGCTGACCGCGCCCTTGTTCGACAGGGCCAGCATTCAATTGGGCGGTGGACGCACGCTGCTGGTGGAGGCGCATCGGAAATCGCCGGAGGATCAATACATTCAGTCTGTCACCGTCGATGGCCGTGTTCTTGATCGCCTGTGGGTCCACCATGGCGACTTGATTCGTGGAGCCCACCTGATCTTCACCCTGGGTCCGGAACCAAATCCCACTCTGGGCTCCGCGGAATCGGCCATGCCTCCTTCGTTGACGACATAATGCAGACCGACACCTTCGGCGGCAGGGCGCTGGTTGACGTGATTAGGCTGAGGGGCGCATTCCAGGGCAGGAATGGAACCGATTCCAAGCATCCTGTACGATCTATAGGGTGCGCTCGGCACGGTGCTCCGCGTCGGTCCGCTTCCCCCAGGTGCGGGTACGCTGCTTGGCATCTGTGCAGGCGGCTCGGCCCTCGAACTCAAGGCGCCCGACGATGGATACCTGCTGATCGCCAGGGTTCGTGGATTCGGCTGCAGCCGAGCGGGACCGTTCCGCGAGAGACCAGGAGAATGGAAGGTGCTCGACAGCATGACAACACCGCACGAGATCGTCCGCGCGCACTTCGAGCAGCACCAGCGCGTTGTGGCAGAGAGCGTCGCACGCCTGCATGACCAGATCGTCGAAACGGCGGAGTTGATCGTCACAAGGCTACGGGCGGGAAAGAAACTGCTCGCGTTCGGAAACGGAGGAAGCGCGACTCAGGCCTCGCATTTTGCGGGAGAACTGATCGGGAGGTTCGACAAGACGCGGCAGCCGTTGCGAGCCCTTGCACTGGCGGGAGATCCAGGAGTGGTTACCTGCATCGGCAATGATTTCGGATACGACTCCTTGTATGAGCGGCAATGTCTCGCCCTGGCCGACGATGGCGATGTGGTCGTTGGGCTGACAACGAGCGGGCGATCTGAAAATGTGCGACGAGGGTTGGCTACAGCTCGTCAACGAGGCGCGGCGACCATTGTGCTGATGGGGGAAGCGCCCGTTAATCCCGAATACGCGGCCCATCGCCTGCAGGTGCCGCATGGATCGACCGCGCATGTACAGGAGGTGCACCTGATGATCATTCACATCTGGTGCCGGTATATCGATCTGGCGTTCGCCTGAATGGCAACATCAGCTCTCGTGCAGGCCCATTGCGACACCGAGCGCGGCCACGTCGCCAATGGATTCTCCCAACTCGGCGGGGCCGATGCGGCACACACGAGCGGCGGTCGGCAATGCCTCTTCAAACATGCGCTCGCGCGCGGGGCCGAGCAGATGCTCTCCAAGCCGAAGGGCGATACCGCCAATCAGAATGCATTCGGGATTCAGCACGTCGACCAGCAACGCCAGTGCGTCACCAAGCCGCCTTCCCGTTTCCTGCACAATCCGGATGGCCAACGGATCACCTTCAGCCATGGCGCATCCGATATCGCGCGCGGTGAGGCACTCGGCGCTCGCGGCCAGAACGGTAGGCTGACCAGCAGCCATGGCGGCTCGCACCATCGCCGCGCCATGCCGGGCCATTCCCGCGCCGCTCGCCCAGCCTTCCAGCGATCCGGCTTTGCCATAGCCCTTGGGGCCATCGGGGGTAAGGCGGACATGACCGATCTCTCCCGCCATGGCGCTGGCGCCTCGGAAAATGCGCCCATTGAGAATTAAGCCCGCCCCGAAGCCGGTTCCCATAGTGATGAACACCATGTGCTGGAACCCACGTCCGGCCCCGAACTGGTGCTCGGCGACAGCGCCGGCATTGGCATCGTTCTCGACCAGGCAGCGCACCCCAAATTTCTTCTCGAGAATGGCTTTGATCGGAACATTGTCCCAGCTGTCGAGGTTCGGCGGCCTCTGGATGACGCCGGCAACTCGGTCCAGCGGACTGCCGCAGCTTACGCCAATGGACACCGGCGAGGTTGCGGTTTCAAGGAGGCCTTCGCGGATAAAGGCGACGATCTTGTCTACGGCGTGTTCCGGGCCCAGATCAGGGCGAGTGGGGAACTGCGATCGCCAGATTACGTGCGGAGGCGCTGTGGAAAGCACTACCGCTGTTTTGGTGCCACCGATGTCGACCCCGACGAAGGCCTCATGTTCCTTATTGTTCGATTGCATTCACTTCTCTCACTTTGCGCGTCCAGCGGTCGATATGCAGGGTTTTGATTTCGAATGGGTGCCAGGTGCCGGTCCAGCGCGTTCCAGCAAATGCGAAATCCAGCGTGGCGTGGGTTTGCTGGCCCGCTGTTTCGTAAGCGCGAACGACCGCGTCCTGACCGTCCTCTGACTCCTTCGCGGCTTCGACAACAATGTCCGGCGCGTCGACGGACAGGAACGAGCCAGCCTGCTTGCGCGTGCCGGGGTGAATCCCCTGGTAAATGATTGGCGTGACGGTCACTAGCTCTTCAGCGGCGCGCACAATGCCCGCCTGCTGCCATGAGCCGGTGTGTGGGATCAACTCCATCTGGAAAGTTTGCAGACCCTGATCCATCCAGGCGTAATCCCCACCAGGCTTTAGCTGCGCCGGCTGGTGATTCGCGTAGACGGCGCCACGCACGATCGAGACGCGCATGTCGGAATCCTTCACACTGTAGCCGTATTTCGCGTCATTCAGGACAGACAGGCCATAGGTCTGGCCGTTGCTGCTTCCGGTAAGGTCAATCCAGCGCTGCCCTGGATTTTCCAGCCCATCCGTCGCGCGCTTCTCGGCGCCGTAGGCTACGTCGTAGGTGGACTGCGGATCCTGCACGTCGACAGGAAAGGAGAATTTCAGAATCTTCAGGTGTTCGTGCCAGTTGACGGCGACGCGCATCTGCACGGCGCGGCTGCCGCTGTAGAGGATCCAGTCAATCGTCAGGGTTGAGTCGCCGTAGCGCAGCGTCTCGCGCATACGGGCGCGTAGCGGTCCGTTTTCGACGACTTTCAAATCAGTTCGTTTGAACTCGCCCAGTTCCTGATCGTACGCGCGGACCTGATGCGCCCAGGTGTCGTTGTGGTCATCGAGCACTACGGGGCGGCACCCGGTCTGGCCCCCGCGGAAGACTTCACGGCCGGTGTCCTTATCGAGTAATCCGACCGTGCCGCTTGGTGCAAAGGTGATACGCAGGTGCTCGTTTTCCAGGGTATCGCCGTCGGCGTGAACGGTGCTGGGCGGTGGAGTAACGGGATTGGCCGATTTGTGGATGCGAATCTGGCGGTATCCCATGGGAGGAACTTCCACCTGAGCGACCAGGCGCTGGCGGTGTTCGACGACGGCTGTGGCGGGAATCCACTGGAAGGGAATTGCGCGGCCTGCTTCGTCCTCGACCGCGGTGGGCGTGTCTGGTTCGACCCCGAGGTCATATTCAACGTTCAGCTTCGCCGGCCAGGCATGCGGGTTGAAGACGACGAGATACTTTGAGTCAGGATCGGTTGCAGGGATGCGCCACGCCAGGCCTTCCAGCGCATTCATCAGCGCATCATCGGCAATGTCGAGGGCGCGGCCATACCCGTCGCGTATGGTTTCTTCGTGCTCTGGAAGGGTGGTGCCCGCCATCGAGTCATGGAACTGTAGGAGGAGAACGCGCTCCCAGGCGTGCTCGAATTCGCCGCGAGGATAGGTGAAACCCCAATCCCAGGACCCGATGGTGGAGAACTTCTCTGCGGTCTCGAGCGCGGTCTCGGCGGTTCGATTGAGCTTCTTTCTTGCCGAGCCCGCGGTGTAGGTGCCAACCGAGTGATGCTGGAGGTCGCCGGAGTAGACCTGAATATCGGGAGGGAGATGCTGGGACACTTCGGCAAAGTAGCGATCGGGAGTGGAGTAGAAGATATGAGGCGCGCGGGGCTCTTGTCGGATCTCCCGAATAGAACGCAAGTTTTCCTTCGTCGGCCCGCCGCCGTGATCGCCAATGCCGAAGAACTCCATGTCTGTATGCTCGGGTTGACCCGTGAGTGCCTGTAGCGTGCGCAGCATGTGGCCACGGACATCGCCGGGGTCGTCATAGAACAGCGGAATGCGATAGGTGAGCGACCGGGTACCGTCGATCCCCTGCCAGAGGAAGAGATTCTGGCGGATGTCCGGCTTCTCGAGAGCATTCGGACGCATGAAGACGTAGTCCCGCATGCCCTCGAGACGCAGGATCTGCGGCAAGTTTCCGGTGTGCCCGAATGAGTCGGGGTTATAGCCGACCTCCGCGCGGCGTCCGAAGAGACGCTCAAGCGTGCGCTGGCCGTAGAGTCCCTGGCGGATGAGTGATTCGCCTGAGGGGATATTGACGTCAGGCTCAACCCACCATCCTCCGACCAGATCCCAGCGTCCGGCCTTCACTTGCTGTCGGATTTCATTGAGTAACTCGGGATCGGTCTGCTCGATCCACACGTAGAACTGCGATGAACTGGTGGTCATGGCCAGTTGCGGATCCTCTTTCATGCGGTCCAGCGCAGAGCGAAATGTGCTGTGCACGACAGAATCAGCTTCCGACAGCGGCCAAAGCCAGGGAGCATCGATGTGGGCGTTTCCAACCATGTGCAGGCGGTAGCTCGACGCGTCGGTGGGCCAGGAATGCGGCGTGGCGGCGGACGCCGTCTGTCCGGAAGCGTGGAGCGCGAACGCACCAATGAAAGCGGCTGCCGCCGCGCCGAATCCGTACTGCCGCCAGCCAGCCATGCCTCTCGTGAACCCTCTCTCCCGTTCCACCCGGGTGCGCCCAGCTTTTTGCCGGCGCAAAAATCACTGGAACTGGTTCCAGCAGAAAGAGAACTCTATCGGCGTAGACGCTTGCTGTCAAGCGTGAATGCCGATCCACGTGCTTTGAACAGTAAATGCGTGAGTAAACGCGGAACACAAAAGTGTTGACAACGGATTCCGGCGGAGAGCATAGTGTCCACTTGACATTGGAACCGATACCAGTTATTCGACGGGGTCTGTTCAGTTTTTGATTTGAGGTGACGACGTGCACGCATTCAAGAGTCTCCCTGCTCTGCTGCTTTTGGGCCTGACCTTCACT
>DASSKX010000562.1:0-7709 GCA_035689925.1 Acidobacteriaceae bacterium | reverse complement strand
CGGGGTTATCGTGGCGCGGCTGCCGGAATATTCGTTTCCGCATGAGGCGGACTTCCACATCAATGTGCCGGTGCTGATCTTCAGCGTGTGCCTGGCGCTGCTGAGCGGCACGCTGTTCGGGCTGTTTCCGGCGCTGCAGTTCGCCAGGCCGGAGATCAGCCAGGTGATGCAGGCGAGCATGCGGCGGCTGGCCGGGAGCGTGAAGGGGCGGCAGATGCACACGGCGCTGATCGCCGGGCAGATCGCGCTGACCCTGCTGCTGATGTCTGCGGCGGGCGCGGCGATTGAAGGGTTCGTTCACATGCTGCGCGTTCCGCTGGGATACGACCCGCATCACGTGATGTCGGTCGGCATTCCCCTGCGCGCCAACAGCTACACGACGTGGGAGGCGCGCAAGAACTACTTTGCGCAGCTGCGGCAGAGCGTGACGCAGACGCCGGGCGTGGCGATGACCGGCATCTCGATGAACGCCACCCCGCCGGACAGCGGCTTCCGGACCGGGATCGACATCCTGGGCAGAACCTCGCAGGACGGGCAGGAGGCGCGCGTCGAAATGGTCGGAGCGGAGTACTTTGCGACGCTGGGCATCCCGCTGCGGTCGGGCCGGTTGTGGAGCGCAGGCGAGATGGATCGCGGGCAGGCGCTGGCGCTGGTGAACCAGGCGTTCGTGCGGCGTTACTTTCCGCGCGGCGATGCGATTGGGCACTCGGTCCGGGTTCCGCAGCTGACGAGCCATCCGCCGGAAAGCCTGAAGCCGCCGGGCGCGCCCGACTGGCTGCCGATCATCGGCGTTGTCGAGGACTCGCTCGACGACGGTCTGGAGAAGCCGGTGGCACCCGCGGTGTATTTGCCGTGGACCTACTTTGTTGTGCCGTGGACACAGATTCTGGTGCGCACGGAGGGCGAGCCGCTGGCGGCGCTGCACGCGATTCGGCGGCAGATTGCGGGTGTCGATCCGGACCAGGAGACGGTCGGCGACGTGCGCGATCTGGAACAGTGGATCGAGCGCGAGCCGGAGTATGCGCGGGCGCGGCTGGTCTCGATGCTGTTTGGGGCGTTCTCGGCGATGGCGCTGTTTCTGGCGGCGGTGGGGCTGTACAGCGTGGTGTCGTACACGGTGCTGCAGCGCACGGGCGAACTGGGGATTCGGGTGGCGCTGGGCGCCGGACGCCGCGACGTTCTGGGCATCGTGGCGCTGAGCGCCGGCGTCAGCGTGGGGCTGGGGATCGCTGCGGGGCTGATTCTGAGCCTGAGCCTGAACGGGCTGGTGAGCCGCTGGGTGGAGAGCGGGGTGCGCGATCCGAAGATGGCGGTGGCCGTTTCGCTGCTGCTGATCGGCGTGGCGGCGCTGGCGTGTCTGGTGCCGGCGCGGCGGGCTCTGGCTATCGATCCGATGGCGGCGCTGCGCTGCGAATAGGAGCCGCTAGCCTGGGGGCCAGTGCATCTGGCGTCCGCCGAGGATGTGGACGTGCAGATGGTCGACGGTCTGGCCGCCCTGGGGGCCGGTGCTGATCACGGTGCGGTAGCCCTTGCCGAGTCCCTGCTCGCGGGCGATCTCGGCGGCCTTGATCATGAGGTGGCCGAGGAGGGCGTGGTCGCTCGACTGCGCGTCGGCCAGCGAGGCGATGTGCTTCTTCGGGATGACGAGGATGTGCGTGGGCGCGACCGGCTGGACGTCGTGGAAGGCGAGCATCAGGTCGTCTTCCTTCACCTTCTTCGAAGGGATCGTGCCGGCGACGATTTTGCAGAAGAGGCAATCCATAAGGACAGGGTATAGGGGATAGGGGGTAGGGTGTAGCCGAAAGCGGATAGCGGGCTGAGCGGGCCGGCGCACTCAGAACTTGATGTAGAGGCCGGCCATGGGTTCGGAGGTGAGGCGGTTGACGTTGGTCTTGAGGTCGGCGCGGTCGAAGTCGGGGGTCTTGTAGTAGACGCCGCGGTACTGGACGCGGATGCCGATGTGCGACGTGAGCAGCGGCACATTCACGCCCGCGCCGAAGTTGATGCCCGGCCGCGCCTGCCAGGTGACGTGCTGTCCGCCGTTGAGCGAGGGCGAGAAGACGACGGCGCTGATGCCGCCGAGGGCAAAGGGCTGCACGAGGATCGTCGGCCCGTGGATCAGGTAGGACGCGCTGAACTCATGCTGGTTGTGCTGAATGCCGAAGGGCTGGCCGGTGTACATGTCGGTGTAGCGGGTGGCGGTGTAGGCGGCCTCGAATCCGAGCCAGGGATGATACGTGTGGCGGAAGGCGGCCTGTCCGCCGGCGGACTTGCTGGGATGGACGGTGATGCCGTTGCCGCTGACCGTCTGCGTCATCTCGTAGACGCCGCTGACGGCGATGTCGTCGTTCTTCAGAGGATTCTGCGCGGCTGCCTGACTGATGAGGAGCGCTGAGACTGCGCCCACAAAGAGGCCGGAGACGAGGGACTTCCAAAAAGACATTCGAGCGGGAAACCTCCAGAACCATAGTACCGGGACTGGCCGTCCGGGCGTTGCTGACTGGACGGCCAGCGGAGGTTACGGTTAGCCGCGGCGTCTACTGCGCGGCTTCGACGGGCACGGAGGCGGCGTAGTTTTCCCAGGCGAGCTTGATCGTGCCGTGATTGCCCTGGCCGTCGATGGACCAGGTGAGGTTCTCGACCATCTGCGGCGGCTTGCTCATCTCCATCTTCGTGCGGCCGAGGTCGGCGGAGCTGTCGTAGGCGAGGCCCCATTCGCCGGTCTTCTTGCTGATGATCAGCGTCCACTGGTCGGGGTTGGCGATGTCGACGAAGAGCGTATAGGTGCCCTTGGGAACGGTGACGTCACCGATCTTCAGGTCGCCGGTGGTGGTCATGGTGGTGGCGGCGTTGGCTCCGGCACGCCAGACGGGGTACTCCTTGTGGGTTTTTTGAATCAGGCCGCCCTGGTTGAAGATCTGGCCTTCGCGGCCCTTCACCCGGGGCGAGTTGTAGGTGATGGTGATCTGCGCGCTGCCGATGGTGGCGGTGGCGGTCTCCGGTGGGCTGGCGGGGGGCCGTTTGGGCGGAGTTTGCTGCGCGACGAGCGGGAGAGTGAGAGCGAGGACGGCAAGACAGCTCACGAAACGCTTCATGGATCGAGTCTCCTCAGGGGGTGGAATGAGACGACTGGCCATTGTACGCAGGTGACACCAAAGTGTGCCCGAGGCGAGCCAAAGAGGTCGATTTTACTGGTTGGCGGTGTGGTGCGGTGCTACGCTGGCGGGCGCATGTCCACGCTCAACCTGTTTGAACCCGCTCCGCTTTCCTCTCTGGAACCAGAGAAGCCGGCACAGCCGAAGAGTGCCGCGCTGGCTTTCCTCATCTCGCTGGTGCTTCCGGGTTCCGGCCAAATGTATGCGGGCCGCCGGTCTGCCGCCGCGTGGACGATGGTGTTCTTCTTCGGGAGCGCATTCCTGGCGACGAGCCTGCTGACCAGACCGCGAAACCTGCTCGGTGATACGGGACTGGGTGTGGCGGTGGCGCTCTATCCCTTTGCCTTCCTCGATGCCTACTTCTCCGTTCTGGAGTACAACGCTGGCATCTCCACCTATCTCATCGGCTCCAACCCGCGCATCGCCGGCATCCTCAACTTCCTCACCAACGGCATCGGCTACTTCTATCTCGGTGAGCGCGCCAAGGGCATCATCATGTTCATCGGCCTGGGACTGATCGTGCACCAGGGCTTGGCGCGCGCCTTCCCGAACTCCGGCGGCGTGACGCTCGCCTGGCTGATCGTCCAGACCGCCCTCGCGTTCGACGCCTATCGCCTCGCGCGAAAGCAGTTGCTGAACAGCTTCCCGCAACTGGAGGGACATAGCTGGAAGGCCGCCGCCAGCGGACAACTCAGCCCGGCCGTCCCCATCACGCTGGCCCTGGTGCTGTGCACCCCGATCGTTGGACTCTCCACGCTGGGCCTGCTGATGAAAGGCGCCGGCAGCATCGAGGGCGGAGATACAGCGATCGTGCCCGACGGGGTGCGGTATACGAATCGGGCCTATGGAATGACCGTCACCTTTCCCGCAGGATGGTCCGTCGAGGCAAAAGGCGGAGAACTGCGTGCAGCCGCGGCCGAAGGAAACTGCTCCGTGCTGCTGCTTCGTGAGGCGCAGATGATTTCACCGACACGTTACCAGCGCATGGTCGAGGAGCAAATCTCCAGGAAGGAGGGCTTCAGTGTCCACGACCACGGGAGCTCCACCCTGGACGGACGCCCCGCCGTCGCCATGCGGGTCAGCGTGGGCACGCACGTTGAGGAGCAAATCATCACGGCCCGCAGCGGCTTCTCGCTGTACAGTCTGATCACCGTGGCGCGGGACGATGCGGACACCTGCCCGACTGATCTGACGCGCGCCGCAGCCAGCCTGCACTTCTCGCGGTGATCCTCCTCGGAGCAGAGGGTTCCGGAGCGGCTGCGCCTCCCGTGAAGGCGGTGCGGGCCATCAGAGCGACTGCCGCACGAGCATTCGTGATCGAGCATGCTTTCGGACGGAACCATGGCTGCGAGGCGCGCGTAAAGGCCGTCATGCTGACGAAATGCTGCCTTTTTGCTGCCGCAGGTCTTCTGGTCGCCACATGCTCGCTCCCTGCGCAGACAGCGAGCCCGGCGGATTCACCGTTCGCCGGAACCTGGTTTGGGTCGTTCAATGTCACGGCGCCCGATGGCAGGCTGCAGCACAACCCGGCCGTGCTGGTCCTGAACGAAGCCAGCGGCCAGTTGTCGGGCACGATGGGCGCGACGATCGATCAGCAGACGCCCCTCCAGCGCGTGGTGGCCAGCGGAGACGAGATCCGCTTCCATATGGACGCTGCGGGCGGGCTCGACTTCACCCTGAAACGCGCGGGCGATCATCTGACCGGCTCGGCCACCGGCAACGTACACGCGGGCGTCGATGTGCGCCCGGCGCCCGGGCTGTTGCCGCACGATCGGCTCGTGTCCGAGATCACCGAGGCCGACCGCAGGCTCTTTGCAGCCTTCGACAGCTGCAATGTGCAGGCGTACGCCGACTATCTGGCTGCGGACCTGGAGTTCTATCACGACAAGACCGGCAGGACGGACTACCAGTTTCAGCTGGATTCGCTGCGGCAGCGCTGCGCCGAGGGCAATGTGCTGCGACGGGAACTCCTGCCGGATTCGCTGATCGTCAACGCCGCTCCGGGCTTTGGAGCCATTGAGGCGGGCACGCACCGGTTTTATGTCAGGCAGAAGGACGGAACCGAGCACCTGGACGGAACCGCCCGATTTGCGGAAATCTGGAGCAAGCAGAGCGGGACCTGGAAGCTGGAGCGGATCATCAGCTACGACCACGAATAATCAGCCGGTGCCAGCGGTTACCGCGAACTCCCCTCCGCCGCTGCCAGGGGAGTACCCAGCTAAGCATTGCCGTTGCAACAAGAAGGCCCTGGCCGAGCCATCGAAGTAATGAGGGGCTATTACGGCAGTCCCATTCAACCGCCGGATTTCCCAACCGGGGGCTAAATTTCGCCGTTCGCCCCATACGCATTTGCCTGGCTGGCCATTCGACCTATCCTCGATGCTGGAGAAGTCCTGGCAGCAGAGCCACTTAGGGCCGGCCAGGCAACCCACAAGAGATCCTGCAACACCCAGGAGAATTTCAGCATGTCAAAAGCTGTCAAATACGCAGAGCGCGCCGTGACAATCGCGGCCAATGGCGCCTGGACGATCTTTGAAAAGCTGAACAGCATCAGCCCGAATCCGTCCTTTACCCCCAAATGGTCCGATAAGCCGCTGCTGAAATCCTGGCAGAAGGAGAAGCCGCCGCTCGGATGGCCGCGCACCACGGATTCGCTTTGTCCGAAGTGCGTACCGGAGATCCGCAAGCAGATCCTGGACGGCAAGCTGCCGCACGAGATCCTGCTGAACGAGAAGGTCGGCGAGATTAAGGCGCAGATCATCGAGCGCGACGGCCAGATCCTGATGGTGAAGGATTGCCCGAAGCACGGGCACTTCGAAGACATCATGTCGATCGACCCGAAGTTCTTCAAGCACCTTGAAGAGGTTTTCCCGGGGCGCGACATCCGCGCGCACAACGACGACAAGCTGCACAACCACGGCACCTCGACGGTGACGCACGGCCGCGGATCGGTGCTGACCATCGACCTGACCAACCGCTGCAACATGATGTGCGATCCGTGCTTCATGGACGCCAACCAGGTGGGCTTCGTCCACGAACTGACGTGGGACGAGATCAAGACCATGCTGGACAACGCGATCACCATCAAGCCGCGGCGCCAGATGTCGGTGCAGTTCTCGGGCGGCGAGCCGACGCTTTCGCCGTACTTCCTGGACGCGGTCGCCTACGCCCGCAAGGTGGGCTACAACTCGGTGCAGGCGGCGACGAACGGCATTGAGTTCGCGAAGTCGAAGGAGCTGTGCCGCGCCGCTGCGGAAGCCGGTCTGCGCTATGCGTATCTGCAGTTCGACGGCATCGGCAACGCCGCCAACTCGCACCGCAAGGTCGGCAATCTGTTCGATGTGAAGCTGCAGGCGATCCATAACCTGCACGAAGCCGGCGTGGATATCGTCCCGGTGACGACGATCATCAATGGCATCAACAACGAGCAGATCGGGCACATCATCCAGTTCGCGCTGGACAATCCGAAGAAGATCAACTTCCTCAGCTTCCAGCCGGTTTCGTTCACCGGCCGCGACGAGGACATCACCGATGAGCGGCGTATGGCACAGCGCTACACGCTGAGCCACATGGCGCACGACGTGAAGAACCAGACCGGCCTCGGCGTACCGGAGCGCGACTGGTTCCCCATCAGCTTTATGAGCACCTTCTCCGACTGGGCCGATCTGGTGCACGGACCGCAGGCGGACTGGGGCCAGCTGAGCTGCGGCTGCCACCCGAACTGCGGCATCGGCATGGCGCTGATGATCGACAAGGAGACGAAGGAAGCTGTCCCGGTGACGGCGTTCCTGAACGCCGATCGCCTCGCCAAGGACGTCGCCAAGGTGAACGATGCGGCTCGCGGCAAGTTCCTCTCGGTGGTGGGTGTGGCGCTGGCGCTGCTGCGGAACTACGATCCACGGAAGTCGCCGACGCACTTCCGCATCCTCGACCTGCTCCAGAAATTCGACAAGTGCTTCGGCGCGACCGGCCGCAACTACGGCAAGGTCACGGGCGACCGCACGATGGCCGACATCGAGCAGCGCCGCGCGGACCGCTGGAACTTCCTCTTCATCGCGGGCATGTGGTTCCAGGACCTGTTCAACTACGACTTCCGGCGCACGGAGCAGTGCATCATTCCGTACGCGACGCAGGAAGGCGAGATCAGCTTCTGCGCGTACAACACGGGCATCGGCTGGCGGAACATCATCGAGAAGATGCACATGACGGCCACGCTCACCAAGTGGTACGAGGAGCATGGGCGGCATGAGATCTTCGCCGGCGGCAAGAAGGTGGGCATGGAGAGCGCGCAGCACACGCTGATCCTGAACCAGGAACACGTGGACGCAGCGGCCAATGACACCTTCGAGAAGCTGGGCATCGCGAAGAACGCGCGCGAAGAGAAGCTGCGCGCCCGCGAAGCGAAGCTGAAGCAGGATGCCGAGAACGCAAAGATGGCGAAGCTGTACCGCGAGCACATCCTGGGCGAGAAGCCGGTCGAAGGGCTGGTGACGCTGGACTCGATTGCTCCTGCCCCCAAGCCGGCGCCCTCGGGTGAGCCGGTGATGGGGGACT
>DASSKX010000561.1:0-3183 GCA_035689925.1 Acidobacteriaceae bacterium | reverse complement strand
CAAAGATGGCTCCAGCATCGACGCCGAACTCGTGGTCATCGCCGCCGGCATTCGGCCCAACGCACAGCTGGCACGCGACGCCGGCCTCAAGGTGAATCGTGGGATCGTTGTCGATGACTGGATGGAAACCTCGCATCCAGGTATCTACGCCGTGGGCGAATGTGCGGAGCACCGCGGCCTCTGCTACGGCCTGGTCGCGCCGCTGCTCGAGCAGGGCAAGGCCCTCGCTGCCGCGATCACCGGCAATCCCGGACCGGGGTTTGAATCCGCCGTTCCCGCTTCGAAGCTGAAGATCATGGGCGTTGAAGTCTTCTCCGCCGGATCCTGGGATGAAACCGCGATTGGCGGCGAGGCCATTCGCTTCGAAGATCCCTCGCTCGGCCTCTACCGCAAGTTGGTCCTCAAAGACAACCGCCTCGCCGGATTCATTCTTGTTGGGGACACCAGCGACAGCCCGCGCTATCTTGACATGCTCCGCAGCCAGCGCGACCTGAGCGAAACACGCCGTCACCTGCTCTTTCCCCCGCCTGCGAAAGACGAAGGTCTCGCCGTGGCGGAAATGCCCGACAGTCACACGGTCTGCGGCTGCATGGGCGTAAGCAAGAGCGACATCCTCGAAGCAATCCACGAGAAAGGCGTGTGCACCCTTGCGCAGCTGAAGGACGCAACCCGCGCTTCGACAGGATGTGGAAGCTGCACCGACACCTGCCGCGCGCTGCTCAAGGCAGCAGCGCCGGAGTTCGAGGAAGAATCGGCCCGTGTCCTCTGCGCGTGCGTACCGTTCCCGCAGGAGCAGCTGCGTGAGATGGTGCGCAGCCAGCAACTGCGCTCCGTCCAGGATGTGCTCGACATCTACGGGAACGGCATCGGCTGCGAGATTTGCAAGCCGGCGCTCAGCTACATCGTCGATGTCGTCTGGTGCGGCGATCACGAAGAGGATCGATCGGCGCGCTTCATCAACGATCGCGTCCACGCCAATATCCAGAAGGACGGCACTTTCTCCGTCGTGCCACGCATGCGCGGTGGCGTTACCTCACCCGATGAGCTGCGCCGCATTGCCGATGTCGCCGAGAAATATAAGGTGCGCATGGTCAAGGTGACGGGCAGCCAGCGTCTGGATCTGCTGGGAGTAAAGAAATCCGATCTGCCGAAGATCTGGGCCGATCTCGGCATGCCCTCCGGACAGGCTTACACCAAAGGCGTCCGCATGGTGAAGACCTGCGTTGGTACCGACTTCTGCCGCTTTGGCGTGCAGGATTCCACCAGCGCGGGCATCGAACTGGAGCGCCGCCTCGAAAACCTGTACACGCCACACAAGGTGAAGATGGGCGCTGTTGGGTGTCCGCGGAACTGCGCCGAAGCGACGGTCAAAGACATCGGCCTCATCGGCCAGGAAGGCAGCTGGCAGATCGTCGTCGGTGGCGGCGCCGGCAAAAAGGTTCGCAAGGCTGACGTGCTGACCACGGTCGAAACGACTGACGACGCGCTTGAAGCCGCCTGTCTCTTCTTCCAGTACTACCGCGAGCAGGCGAACTACCTCGAACGCACCTATGACTTCGTCGAGCGCATCGGTATAGAGAAGGTCCGGCGCGACACCATTTATGCCCCCGAGGAAACGCGGCGCGCCCTGCTCGACCGTCTCGCCCGCGCCAAAGCTCTTTCGTCCGATCCCTGGCTGGAGCGCAACCAGCCGCGCACGCGCACGCAGTTCGTACAAATTCAACCCATGGAGATGGTGACTCAATGAAACGTCCGCAATCCTGGATCCGCATCGCACACGCCGAAGATTTTCCCCTGCGCGAAGGCCGCGCCGTCGAGATCGATGGCCGTGACATCGCCATCTTCAACCTGGGAGAGCGTTTCCTCGCCATCGAGAATCGCTGTCCCCATCGCGGCGGTCCGCTCGCCGACGGCATTGTCTCCGGCGGCACGGTGGTCTGCCCGCTGCATGCATGGAAGGTGCATCTCGAGGAAGGTTCCGTCGTGAAGCCGCAGGAGCACGCCTGCGTCGCAACTTACCCGGTTCGCATCGACGAAGGTATCGTGAGCATTCAGATGCTCGAGCGCAATCGCGAGCGAGCGCCATTGGTGCCGGTGCCGGAGTGCATGGGAGTGGAATCGGCCGCGGGCCAGAGCTAGCTACGCTCCTCATGAAATCTTTAGCCGGCAATTGACACACTAGGAAGAGCAGCAGTCTGCGAGGTCTGCGCGTAGCGCGGAGCCGCACCGTGAACCGTCTGTGTCTTCAGGCGCGACGTGCGCCGAGGAACCCCGACTAACGACGAAGGTTCTGATAGCCATGCGACGCTCTCTCCAACCGATCGCTGCGCTGGAGCGGTCTCGGCCGCCGACTCCGGCTATGCGTGCACGAGAGCACGGCGCCGGGGCAGGCAAAGGCGCCGGCTTCCAGGGACTCCGGGTGCTCGCGCTCGAAACGCGTCGCGCGTCAGAGATCGAGCAGCGAATCCGGGCCTGCGGAGGCGAGCCGCTGGTCGTTGCAGCCGTCCGCGAAATCCGCCTGGAACCGCAAGAGCACGCCTTCCATTTCGCCGATGCGCTGCTGCGCGGCGAATACGACGTCGTCATCTTCCTCACAGATCCAGGCGTGCGCACGCTCATCGAGCAGGTGCGGGCGCATTATCGGCTCGATGATTTCCTTGCCGCCCTGAGCAAGGTGGCCGTCGTGTCCCGCGGTCAGAAGCCTGCGGCTGTTCTCGCCGAATACGGCGTTCCTGTTACGGCGGTCGCGCCGGAACCCTGCACCTGGCGCGAAGTTATGAAGGAACTCGAGACGTGCTTCGGCGAAACTCTGCGGAGCATGCGTGTAGCCGTCCAGGAGTACGCCGCGTCGAATCCCGAGTTTCTGCTTTTGCTCGCTGAACGCACACTGTCCGTGACGCGCGTTCCGCTGTATGAGTGGGCGCTTCCTGAAGACGTGAAGCCGCTGCGCGAATGCGTGCTCGGCATCACGCAGCGGCATGTCGATGTGGTGCTCTTTACTACGGCCGTGCAGGTGATCCATCTTTTTCAGGTCGCCGGCGAGATGGCATGCGCGGATGCTCTGCGCTCCGGGTTGCAGTCGTGCGTCCTCCTCTCCATTGGCCCAAGCACTTCAGAAGAATTGCGCCGGCACGGGTTGACTCCGGATTTCGAGCCCTCTCATCCGAAGATCGCATGTCTCCT
>DASSKX010000560.1:0-2171 GCA_035689925.1 Acidobacteriaceae bacterium | reverse complement strand
CTACTCATCCCCTTTGCACAGCAACTGATTGCAGCCATCATATTCTGCTGCCCGTTTGCCACTTTCCTGATGGTGCCTGAGAGCACGTAACTACCCCCGTTTTCACGACGCGTGCGGCCGCGCTCAGAGCCGGTGGCACCGAGCGCATGGAATCGGGCGAGCTTGTTCTGCTCGCACGGAAGGTGAAAAGTCGGAGCGGTCCACTCGCCGATCGCATATTCGCAGGGACGCTGACAAACTGCAGACTGTGTGCATGTCATGTTAGTTTGAGGCGAAGGAGCGCTTTGACCCCAATCTATGCTCACCCGACTCGGAGTATGTCTTCTCCTGGCCCTGACCTCCGGCCCCAGCCTCTTCGGCGCCGCTCTTGACATCAAGGTGAACGACAAGAATTACCTCGAGACGCAAGGATTCGACGTTTTTCTTTACGACAGCACGTACCATCCCGTTTTCGTCGATCAGAAGAACACGGCGATGGAGATGATTCTGCACGACCAGCGCATCGCCACGAACGGCGACGTGCGCCTGATGCCGACGCCTGAGCAGTGGGACCTCGTGGCGACCCTCAAGGGGCGGCATGCCGATAAGGAGAACAACCGGCTCACCGCGGACCTCGCATTCCCGAGCTTCGATCTCAGCTATACCCTGGAAGTCGCGGCGGAACCAGGCGGCGTCAGGGTCAGCGTGAACCTCGACAAGCCGCTGCCGCAGAAGCTGGCCGGACGGGCGGGCTTCAACCTGGAGTTCCTGCCCTCGATCTACATGGGCAAAGCTTACCTGGTGGACGGAACGAAAGCTGGCATCTTCCCGCGAACGCCCAACGATCCGATGGTGAAGGTATTGCCGCTGCCGGATGAACCAAAGAAGGCGTATTACCTGGAGGACTGGGACAAGGCCAAGGGATACACGCAGCCGCTGCCGTTTGCCGAGGGCCGGAGCATCACCCTGGGGGTCGACGACAGACTGGCCCGCGTCAACGTGAAGTCGGATACGGCCGACCTGATGCTGTTCGATGGGCGCGACCGCGCGCAGAACGGCTGGTTTGTGCTGCGGTCGCTGATACCCACGGGCAAGACTACAGGGGCGATCGTGTGGCACATCCGGCCGGACGTGATTCCGAACTGGACGCGGCCGCCGATGATCGCGCACAGTCAAGTCGGTTATGTGCCGGGCTTCTCCAAAGTGGCGGTCATCGAACTTGACCCGAAGTTCAACGCTCCGAAGACGGCCAAAGTGCTGCGCCTGATGGAGGACGGATCGTACAAGCAGGTGTTCGAGGGACCGATCACGCCTGCAACGCCATGGCTGCGGTACGTCTATTCGAAATTCGACTTCACCCCGGTGAAGGACCCCGGGCTGTATGTCATCGAGTACGCTGGCCAGCGTACGGCGCCTTTCCCCATCTCGAAGGACGCTTACGCAAAGATCTGGCAGGACAGCCTGGACCATCACCTTGCGGAGCAGATGGATCACGTTTCGGTTCGCGAGGGCTACCGCATGTGGCATGGCGCTTCGCACCTTGACGATGGCCGTATGGCTCCCGTGGTTGGGGAGCAATTCGACGGCTGGTACCAGGCTACGGCGACGGACGGGAAGTACAAAGGCGGCGATCACATTCCCGGGATGAACGTGGGCGGCTGGTACGACGCGGGCGACTTTGACCTGGAGGAACCTGCGCAGCTGAGCGTCATTCAGAGCCTGGCTCTGGCGTACCGGGAATTCGATCTCAAGTACGACGAGCTGACGGTGGATGAAACCGCACGCCAGGTGGAAATGCACCGTCCCGATGGCGTGCCGGACACAGTGGAGCAGGTCAAGCACGGCGCACTCCTCATCCTGGCGCAGTTCCACAATATCGGGCATGCGATCCGCGGCACCCACGAGCCGGATTTGCGGCAGTACACGCAGGTGGGGGATGGGGCATCGAAAACCGATGGCCGCATCTATGATCCGAAGCTCGGTCCGAACGAAGTGAAGGGCGACTACTCCGGCAGGCCGGACGACCGCTGGATCTTCACCACGAACAATCCTTTCTTCCAGTGGAACGCCATTGCGGCGCTGGCTGCGGCGTCGGATGTGCTGAGGGGTTGGGATGACGCATTAGCGAAAGACTGCCTCGACACGGCAATCAAAGCCTGGAACGACGAGAAGGCTCACCCGACGCCGAATCA
>DASSKX010000559.1:0-6884 GCA_035689925.1 Acidobacteriaceae bacterium | reverse complement strand
CTGACCCTTCACCCTGGCGTCGAAGGCTTTCTTCTCGCGCTCCCAGCGGCGGTCGCGATCCATCGCGTAGTAGCGGCCCGAGACGCTGGCCAGTTTGCCTCCGAATTCGCGCAGCTTCTGCTCGAGCGCGGCGAGATAGCCGGCGCCGCTGGTGGGCAGCGTGTCGCGTCCATCCATAAACGCATGGACGAAGACCTTTTCAACCCCCTGCAGCCGCGCCGCTTTCAGCAGTGCATAGAGATGCTCCTGGTGCGAGTGCACGCCGCCGTCGGAAACGAGACCGAAGAGATGCAGCTGCGTTCGGCGCGCCTTCTGCATGGCTTCGACGATCACCGGATGCGCGAAGAATTCGCCGCTGGCGATGAGCGAGTCGATCCGCGTGATGTCCATCTGCACGATGCGCCCCGCGCCGATGTTCAGGTGGCCGACCTCGCTGTTGCCCATCTGCCCGTCAGGCAGGCCCACAAAGTGATCGGAAGCATGCAGCAGCGTGTTGGGAAACTCACGCAGCAGCTTGTCGTACGTGGGCTTGCGCGCGAGAGCGATGGCGTTGTTTTCGGTCTGCGGACGGTAGCCCCAACCGTCAAGAATGGTCAGCACCAGAGGCTTTTTGGAAACGGACACAATGACTCCATAAAAAACACAAACCGCGAATCGCGGAAGAACTGGGCGGCTAGCCTGTGCGCTCCTGAGTTCGACGGCGCGCACAGGCAGCCCGCGAGCAGAATTAGCCGCCGAAGTTAACTGCTTCCAGCCCCAGGAACTCCGCCGCCTGGCCCAGCTCTTCCTCGATGCGGAGCAGCTGGTTGTATTTGGCGATGCGGTCCGTCCGCGAGGCGGATCCGGTCTTGATTTGGCCGGCCCCGGTGGCCACGGCAAGATCGGCGATGAAGGTGTCTTCAGTCTCGCCGCTGCGGTGCGAGATGATCGACGTGTAGCCGTAGCGGCGACCCAGCTCGATCGCCTCTAGCGTCTCGCTAACCGTGCCGATCTGGTTCAGCTTGATCAGGATGGAGTTGGCCGCGCCCTCTTCGATGCCCTTCTGCAGCAGCTCAGTGTTGGTAACGAACAGGTCGTCTCCCACCAGCTGAATCTTGGTGCCCAACTCGCGTGTCAGAGTCTTCCAGCCGTCCCAGTCGTTCTCCGCCAGGCCATCTTCGAGGGAGACGATCGGATACTGGCGTGCCCAGTCGGCCCAGAACGCCACCATCTCATCGCTGGTCTTCTCGCTCTTGTCGGATTTCTTGAAGACGTATCTCATCTTCTCCGCGTCGTAAAACTCGCTGGAGGCCGGATCGAGCGCGATCGCGATGTCCTCGCCGGGCTTGTATCCGGCTTGCTCGATCGCCTGCAGGATCACCTCAATGGCTTCCACGTTCGATTTGAGCGACGGAGCAAATCCGCCCTCATCGCCGACGGCGGTGTTGTAGCCCTTCTTCTTCAGCACGCCCTTCAACGTGTGGAAGACCTCAGCCCCCCAGCGCAGCGCATCGGCAAAGCGCTCGGCGCCGACCGGCATCACCATGAATTCCTGGAAGTCCACGTTGTTGTCCGCATGCGCGCCGCCATTCAGGATGTTCATCATCGGCGTGGGCAGCACTGAAGCATTCACGCCGCCGAGATAGCGGTAGAGCGGCAGGCGAAACGCATTCGCCGAGGCACGCGCAGCCGCCATCGAGACAGCCAGAATCGCATTCGCGCCGATGCGGCCTTTATTGTCCGTGCCGTCGAGGGAAATCATGGTCGCGTCGAGGAGCCGCTGGTTCGTCGCGTCGATGCCGGTGAGTTCCGGAGCGAGGATGCTCTCAATGTTTTCGACCGCCTTCAGCACACCTTTGCCGAGGTAATGGCTCTTGTCGCCATCCCGCAATTCCACCGCTTCGTGCTCGCCGGTGGAGGCTCCGCTGGGGACCGCGGCGCGTCCAATGGCGCCTCCGGCCAGAACGACATCGGCCTCAACCGTGGGATTACCGCGCGAATCAAGGATTTCCCGCGCACGAATGGCTGCAATTTCCGTCATAGTGCTCCTCGCAATGTGGTGCTGAAGTCGTTCGTTCAGTTTGGGGCGCCGGTCCACACGAATGGCCTGGCCCGTAGTTCCGCTGATGGTTTCAAGAAGAGTCATCGAAGGCCGTCCGCCTTCGTTGCAATCGAGGGGTCCACCAAAAATTCTAGCAAAGCGTTTCAGCAGGACGGCGTGACGGCGGTCACGGGCGTCTCTGACTTTGGCCCACTAACCCGCCGCGCTGCAATGCGTTTTCAGGGGCCGCGATGTTCAAAAGCCATACCGCGACACTCGCTCGACGAGCTTAGCAAAGTCGCGGAGGTCCATCGAGGAGGCGGGCTCTTCGGTGAGACAGAAGCCGTGAGCGGCGAAGCGGGCTCTCTGCGGGGCGGGCAGGCTCTCCTCGTCCGAGAGGACCACCACGCCCGTGTCCAGACTGAGTATGGGCTGTCCGCACACGTGGCAGACCGGCGGCCATGCTATGGACAGCCTGAGCATTCCCTCCACCCTGATCGCCGGATCAAGCCCACGCATGCAGGGATGCGCCCGGCCCGCATCCCCCGTGCCGCCATCTCGCGACGGCATTCCGAGAGTACTCCTGTTAGCAAAGTGGTACAGCCCCTGGGTACCCCCCCGGGGGTGTGGCCGCTGTAAGCAATTCAGCCGATGGGAGTTCCAGGGTAATACCTTTTGGGTATTACCCTGCTTTGTCCCGCTTTGCGGGGCAAAGCTACCTCGCGCCCCAGGGGGATGGAGCGCAGCCAATCGCCGATCGTTTCAGAGAAGTCCCGATGGGCCGGAGCCCCGAGCAAAGGCAAAAGCCCCGCTCGCGTGCGAGCAGGGCTTCCCTTATTTTCAGGTTAGAGGACGGCGGGAAATCGATGCAAGAGAAGAGTGGAGGCAGCGGGGTACGGGGGTAACGGCACCTCAGTCCGCGGCAATTACATCCCCGTCCGGCTGAACCGCGTGACGATCTGGTCCAGCACGATCTCCTGCGCGACGATTTCCTGCCGGATCAGCTGACGCTCCGGGCTGTCCAGCTCAGCGTCACACAAACGACGTCTGCACGAGACGACGCGTGCCTCCAGGTCGTCGCGCAGGGATTCCATTTGCAGATACTGACGCCACTCGTCCATATTGTCTTGCCCTCAAGAGGCAGATTACGGGAGGTTTCTCCGAAAGGGTGATCCCACTTTCAGGGCAAGGGCATCACCGAGGTAAGCAAATGATGGTGACCACTGCGTGCTTGCAGCGTGACGCTGTCAGGTGTCAATCTCGACGGCACCTATCACATCCCTTAGCCTCAGCTCTCACCGGGCTGGGGCATTTTTTCGCATGGGAGGAACCGCTCAGCTCAGGAAACGGAGCCGGGCTCTGATGCCATCGAGGATGATCTGAATGTACGAGGTGTCGGCGGGCGAGAGCGCCAGCGAGTACTGCCTCTCCAGAAGCTCCTCGTAGCCCTGTCTGCCGGTTTGAACCGCGGCGGCGCGGACCTCCGCCGGGTCGCGCCGGGTGATCTTGTCCAGCTCGCCCGAAATGCGGGAAGCGTCCAGCGCGAATTGATTGATTCTTTCCTGCATCGAAAACACCGTCTGCTCGCCGGTCACCGGATCACTTCCTCATTCTGGTACAGGTCCGCGTGGCGGGCCTGATGGCATTTCTCGAGCCGGCGGTTCAGTTCGTGGACCTGAGCCAGGGCGGCAACGATCTGGCGCTCGATCTCGAGCAGATCCTCCTGGGCATCCAGCGCCAGCGCGCGCACGACGCTGCCGTCGTCTTTGCCTGCACGCCTCTGGATGTCCAGCAGCCTGTCCAGCACCCGCGCGGTGTACACCGAAGCCACAGCCTTTCGCTTGCCGACTCGGACCAGTATGGGTCAGGGCAGGAACTGAGGCGTGTGACGGATGTCACCCGGCCCGACGGCGCGAGTCAGCAGTGACCGGAAAAGGGGCACAAAGCAGAAGCCCCGGCGTGGGAACCAGGATGGCTCCGCTTCCGCCCTTCGGGTCAGCAGGGCGGCCTTCGGCTGGGATCTGGCCGCCAATACCAGCCCGCCTCCATTTGATTTCGTCAAAAGAGAACAGCATCTCGCGGCGATTCTGTGCCACAATTACGGCCGCGCAGGGTCCGCATACACAGCGCGATATGGCAGACAGGCCGCAATTCGCTGAAAGCCTTGAGCCGGAAGACTCCCATCTGAAACTGCGTTCGGCGTGTCTGCAATGCGGGGCATCGCGCGTCGTGTCCGCGATGGACGAATCGCTGCAGAACTGGCACGAGAGCCACACCTGCTCTCCAACTGCTCCTGCGGCGCAGCCGGCTCCGGAGCGGCAGGATAGCCTGCGAGAGAAAAGCGGCGAAGGCAAGGCATAGCCGGGGGCAAACGCCCTGGGCGCGTACCCCCGCCTGGAACAGCCGCGAACCGTTCGATACGCCCTGGGCGCAAGCGAGACGCGGCATATCCGTAGCGTACCGAACCTGCCTGAGGATGAACCAGAGCACGGCGCAGACGACGCGTTCAGAAGTATGTCCCGCCGGTCGCCTCCGTGATCCTCGTCACTCCGAAAACTGCACAACCCACGGCAGAATAGAAGGCCAGATGGGGCCCAGCCGTGAGCGTGCAGTTCATCTCGGTGAATGAATTCATTCTTCAGGCGGTGGATGTAGCCGCCCGTCTCGACGCCATCAGCAGCCGAGACGATCGCGAAGCAATTCTGCCGGCCGTGCAGCGCGCCAAGGAAGAGTATGCGGCCCTGGTGGAACAACGGAATGCTCTGCTCCCGGCAGACACGTCGGTCCTCGACGTGATGCTCGAGAATCTCCAGGCCCGGCTGAAGTTCTTCGAAAACCGGCTGTAGGGCGCGATTCCGCCGGCTGCCCGTCGCTTCCTTCGCCTCATCGAACGGCACGTCGAAGGCGTCAAATCGCACAAAGAATTTGCTTGCATGCGCCATGCGCACGGATGCTAACTCGGGTCAATCTTCCTCCACACACGAGGACCACTCCGATGTGCAGCGATCCTGGCTTCATGGAAGCCCTGGTGACCGACGGTTCCGCATGGAAGCTCCGCTCGCAATGCCTGCGGTGCGGCGACACGCGGATCGTCTCGGTCATGGATGGTTCGCTGCAGCTGTGGCATAGCGAGCACCGGTGCGAGGAGAGCAAACTCCCCTCGCAAAGCGAGACGCCGTCTGTGGTGGTTCACCCCGCACCCCTGAGCAAGGCGGGGTGAGGCGCATTCCTCCCGGATAGCGCGGCGTCTCCTTCGGTGACTCGGAAATTCCGAACCCGATCACCCAGCCGTCACAAGGATCCGCGCGCGAGGATTGCCTGCCAAACCAGGAGAGTTCGCCGGGTTCGTCCACACCCGCGTCTCCAGGAACTGCCGAAAGGCCTGCGCCTGTTCCACGGTCGAGAAATCCAGTTGCACAAGGACGTAAGCCGGATCATCGACGGGTTGATGAATCCTGTGCGCCGTCACCCCGGCCTCCGCGCGCTTGCCTCCAAAGCGATCGAAGGCTGCTTTCCAGGTCTGGAAATCCGTGATTGGGTGTTCGATGTGCAGAGTAGCCAATGGTTCCTCCGAAGCGAACAGCATCGAGGACCGCCGGCAATTTGTCAAAGGCGCGCGCCCCGTTCCGCTGGATTGCCGTCCGCGCGGATCTTCTGCTATAGGAATGGAGCGGCTGGCGGCCGCAACGCACCCGGCCGGCCCCTGTGTATTCCCGGAAGCTGACGATGGCCCCACGATTCATTTCCAGACAGCTCTCGTGTCCCACTGGTTTCTTCGCCCCCATCATGGGGCTGCTGATGAACCGGCATAACGCGAAGATGAACGGCTTCGCGCTGCAGCAGCTGGATGTGAGTCCCGCGGACCGCGTTCTTGAGATCGGATTCGGCGGCGGCCTCAACCTCCCGCATCTGATCGCAGGCGCTGCGTTCGTGGGCGGCCTCGATCGATCATCGGCTATGGTGCGGCGCGCGAAGTCGCGGTTTCAGCATGCGGTTGCTGCCGGCCGTGCAGATTTTCGCGAAGGCGTTGTGGAGAAGATTCCTTTCGCAACGGCATCGTTTGACAAGGTATGCACGGTGAACACGATCTACTTCTGGAGTTCGCTGGACAGAGGCTTTGCTGAGATCCGTCGTGTGCTGGCGCCGGGCGGACGCGCCGTCGTCGGCTTCCTTCCCAGGGAGCACATGGATCGCATGGGCATGCCTCCGGACATTTTCACCACCCGCGCGCCGGACGAGGTGGCCGCCGCTCTGGAACGGACAGGGTTTGCAGATGTTCGGATCGAGCGCCCCGCACCCTCCACGCCGTGGAACGTGATGGTCGCCAGCCGGTAATGCCGGCGACCGGATCTGGTCCAGGATTCGGGGAAGAAACGAAGCCGGATTCGCGCGTTCCGCGAACAGCTCCGAGTGCCGAAACGACGAGACATGGGGTGCCCGTGAACCGCCTCATCAAGCCAAAAGCACGCTTGAGTGGGTCACCCGCCGAGGTGCCGAAGACAGTCGGCGCCTCGTGTGGTGGGCGACGCGTGTGTCCGTCAAGGCAACACCTGTGCCGATTTAGGTTCCCTCAACGTGAGAGCAGTGGCTGGAAGCGATCTTCCATGCACCGGACTGGTTGATCCACGTGTCGCTGCAAATCACGGTGCGAGCACGGTGCGTGCCGTTGAATGTGGCGTCGTAGGCGAACCGATACCTGGCGACTGCGGTTGTGGATCCGTATGTCCCCACCTTGAGATCGCTGATCTCGCCTTTGGTGAACTGGATGGATTTGTCCTGCGTTTGTTTGATCGCGTCATCCCGTGTTGCCCAATCGCCCCAGCTGTGCCCCTCGACATAGCCGTCCGCCAGGTGCTGCTGATAC
>DASSKX010000558.1:0-2500 GCA_035689925.1 Acidobacteriaceae bacterium | reverse complement strand
GCCAGCACCCCGCGCTTGCCGATCTCCGCGAAACGGTGCAGGTCGAAGGCTTTCCCGTCCGGCGGCGACAGGTCGATCTTGAAGTCGCCGGTGTGGACGATGGTGCCCACGGGCGTATCGATCGCCAGCGCAACGCAATCGACCAGCGAGTGGGTCACGCGAATGGGCTCGATCGTGAACGGCCCAATCGTGAACCGAGCACCGGGGCTCATTTCGATCAGATCGGCGTCATCGAGCAGTGCGTGCTCTTCCAGCTTGCCTTCCACATAGGCCAGCGTGAATTCCGTGCCGTAGACGGGCACGTTCAGCTCGGAGAGGATCCACGGCAGCCCGCCGATGTGGTCTTCATGGCCGTGGGTCAGGATGATCGCGCGCACCTGCTGCTTATGCTCGATCAGCCAGGAAATATCAGGGACGACAATGTCGACGCCGAGCAGTTCCGTTTCCGGAAACATAAGCCCTGCGTCAATAACAACGATGTCGTCTTTGTAGCGGAGCGCCAGGCAGTTCATACCGAACTCGCCTAATCCGCCGAGGGGGACGATCTGTAATTTTGCTTCAGCCATGGATGTGGCCGTCTCCGGCAGGCAGGCCTGCGGTTCAGCCTCTCATTTCATTTGTGGAATACGGACTGCGGTGAAAGGACAGAATATCAGTCTGAGCGGGCGGAAAGAGGAAGAGGAGGGCGCGCAGGCCCTCCTCCGGGATCAATACTGCGCAGACGATGCGGAAGGATAATAGCCGGTCTTGGCTTGTACGGTGAGCCCGGGCAGGCCTTCGACGCGCACCTCGATCGTGTGGTACTTGCTGCTCAGGGCCGAGTTGTGGCTCAGGTAGTCGATCGTATAAGCCGTGCGCACGGATTCCGAGAGGCGAACGAAGGCGTTCTGGATGCCGTTCTCGCTCATCTCCGCCTGCACGTCGCCGCCTGTCTGAATCGCGAACCGCGGCAGCACGTTATCCGGCTGCAGGAACGGGAGTTTTACGCGGTCCAGATACCCAATGCCCCACAGCGCCGCCGAGCCAACCTCCGTGCCATACACGGAGATGTTGTTGGTCAGCAGGTACTCGAGCACTTCCTTGTAGGTCGCTTTGCTGCGGACGTTGCGGCCATCGCTGACAACGTAAATAATGCGGCGCCGTCCGGGAGGCTGATGCGCCAGGTGCTCAGCGGCAAACAGAATCGCATCGTTCAGCGGATGGCTCTCATGCGGGATCACGAGAAACGGACCGGCATTGCCACGCTGCGGCGCGAGGTTCGGGTCAACCTGCTTGCCGTTCACGGTGGGGCCCATGGTCATCGGGTCCCCCATCGAGGGCACACCCATGGCCGCGCCCGGCCGCTTGGCCGCCTCCAGTACCGCCGGCAGACGGCGTCCTGTGGCTTGCGTAAAGTCGGTGTGCAGTTGTGCTCCGGTTCCGGCATAGGTGATCACCGCAACGGAGTCGGCCGGAGTCAGCGCTCCGGTGACCGCCCCAAAGCTGGCATTCACCTTCTGCATAATGTCGGCCGGCAGCGTGTCATCGACGACGAAAGCGATCGAGAGCGGATAGGCATCGGTCGTGAAGTACCAGATGTTCTGCCGCACGCCGTCTTCATAAACCCGGAAGCGCCACCACGGCAATCCGCCGACCAGCTGATTTTTCTTGTTGCGCACGATCACCGGCACGTCGACGACCGTGACGTTACGGCGGATCGTGAAGGCCCCGTTCTCATCCTTTTCGGCAGGAACCGGAGGCCGCGGAGGGCCCACCTCGCCCGGCTTCGGCATGATCGGCGGCGTCTTCTGGAAATCGTCCGGCCCGGTCGGCCCCTGATCCGTCGGCCCCTGATTCTGCTGCTGGTCCTGTCCGACGGTACCGTTTTCAATGTGCGGCGCGGGCTGACCGGCGGACTGCTGCGCCTGGTCGGCTTCGTTCGTGGCCGTCGTGCCCTTACCCGGGGCCACCCGGGTCGTCAGCTTATCCAGCGAGGTGGAGGACTGCGCCGGCTGCGGCGCAGGAGCATTGGGCGGATTCGACTGATTCTGCTGGGGTGCCGGAGCGTCGGGGACGCTCGCCTGCTGGGCAAAAACAAGACCGGAGACCAGTAAACCTGAAACCAGCAAAGCCGGAGCGCCAAAACGAACTGCGCGCATCAACCTGAAACCCCCAATCCTTACCCTCGGTAACCGCACGTCGCGCCTCTCCTCTGTACTGCGCGGAGCATCTACCGAGTTGAGATGCGCCGCCCGTGGTATCCACAATGAGGGCGTATGCTCAAGATTATCAGAGCGCGACTGGCCCAGCCCGGTATGACCCATTGCCCTCCCCCTTCGTCTAAGAGCTCAGGATTTTCCGCCGTGCGTGTCTCCAGCATCTTCGTATTGTTTTTGACAGCCGCTGTCCCATGGACGTGGGGACAGGCCGCTCCGTCACCCGATGCACCTCCCGTCAGTACCGTCCCGGACACGCCTGCGGCCGAAGCCGGACCGCCGCGCGAGACGCTGCACGTGACCTC
>DASSKX010000557.1:0-2032 GCA_035689925.1 Acidobacteriaceae bacterium | reverse complement strand
TGGATCACCAGCGGCTCCGTGACGATCTGCTCGACGCGCATCCGCGGATTGAGCGCAGCGTAGGGATCCTGAAAGACCGGCTGCAGCCGCCGTCTCAGCGGGCGCAGTTTCCCCTGCCGCGCTCCCGTGATCGGCTGTCCGTCGAAGAGCACGGTGCCGGCCGTCGGCTCAATCAGGCCGAGCACGATCCGCGCGATGGTGCTCTTGCCCGAGCCCGACTCGCCCACCAGTCCCAGCGTTTCGCCGCGTTCGATCTGGAACGAGACGTGATCGACGACCACGGCAGAGCCGTAATTCTTCGAGAGCCCCGTTGCCTCCAGTAGCGCCATAGAAGAAACGTATCAGGCAGCCGCGAGCGATTAAAATAGACGAGGCGGACCCCTTGCAGCATCTCCTCGACAAACTGAACCCCCAGCAGCGCGAAGGCGTCGAAGCCGTCGATGGACCGGTGCTGATTCTGGCCGGAGCCGGATCGGGCAAAACGCGCGTCATCACGCATCGCATCGCATACCTCATCGACCAGCGCGGCGCAGCACCCGACTCGATTCTCGCCGTCACCTTCACGAACAAGGCCGCGGCGGAGATGGCCGAGCGCGTGGACAAACTCATCGGACAGACGTCGCTCGCGAAGCCGCTGATCTCGACATTTCACTCCTTCTGCGTGCGGCTGCTGCGGCGGGACATCGAAGCGCTGCGCATCGGCAACGAGGGCCTGACGCGCAGCTTCGCCATCTACGACGAGACCGATCAGCAGGCTGTCGTCAAAGCCGTGATGCGCCGCATGGGCCTCGACGACAAGCAGCTTACGCCGCGCGTGGTACTGTCGAAGATCTCCTGGGCGAAGAACCACATGATCGACCCGCAGGAGTTCTATCTCCAGTCGTCGGATCCGATCAGCGAGAAAGTCGCGCACATTTTTGAGGCGTACCGCAAGGAACTGCACAAGGCGAATGCGCTCGACTTCGACGACCTGCTGCTCGAGGCAGTGCGCGTCCTGAAGGTTTCGCAGGAGGTCCGGGAGCGGTACAACCGGCGCTATCGTTACCTGCTGATCGACGAGTACCAGGATACGAATCGTCCGCAATATGAGCTGATGAAGCTGCTGGCGGGCGAGGAGAAGAACGTCTGTGTCGTCGGCGATGAGGACCAGAGCATCTACTCGTGGCGCGGCGCGGACATCCGCAACATTCTGGAGTTTGAAAAGGATTTTCCGGGCGCGAAGACGATTCGGCTGGAGCAGAACTACCGGTCGACGCAGATCATCCTCGAAGCCGCATCCGCGGTCGTCGCGCGCAACACGCAGCGCAAAGGCAAGCGGCTGTGGACATCCCGCGAGGGCGGCGCGCTGATCGGCTACTACGAGGCGCCGGACGGCGAAAACGAGGCGCTGTTTATCGCGGACAGCATCCAGAAATACCTGCGCAAAGCGGCCGAGGAGCAGGCGGAGCCGAAGTGCGCGGTGCTTTACCGCACCAACTCGCAGTCGCGGCTGATTGAAGAGGCGATGCGCCGCTATGGTCTGGCCTACACCATGGTCGGGGGCTTCTCCTTTTACGAACGCGCGGAAATCAAGGATCTGCTCAGCTATTTGAAGCTGGCGCAAAACCCGCATGACTCGATCGCGCTGCAGCGGGTTGTGAATACACCGGCGCGCGGCATCGGGAAGACAACGCTGGAGACGCTGGAGCGGATTGCTCTGGAGACGGGATCGAGCGTCTGGACGGCCATCGATCGGGCGTTGCAGGAAAAGCTGCTCACCTCGCGCGCGCTTTCGGCGCTGGACAGCTTCCGCCGGATTATCAGCGATGCGCGGGCGATGCTCGAGCCCGGATTCGCGGAAAAGCTGGCTGAGGAAGTCGCGCCTGAAAGCGCGCCGGAGATGGCCGCGGCGGAGACGGACGTCAGCTTCGAGTTTGGCGAATCGGCGCAGGCCACCCTGGCGCTGAGCCACGGCGACGACATCGTCGAGGACGCGGAGTTCAATCCGGCGACCTTCAGCATCTTCAGTGAAGAGCCTCCCGTGCCGCACGCG
>DASSKX010000556.1:0-2380 GCA_035689925.1 Acidobacteriaceae bacterium | reverse complement strand
GATCGATCGAATCCCGGCCCCTGAATCACCAGCGGCACGTGAATCGAGCTTTCATGCGGGCTTCGCTTGTATTCCTCATTCCGCGTTCGAAAATGACAGCCGTGATCGCTGACGAAGGCGAAGATGGTGTCGTCTTCGAGGCCGCGCTGCGCCAGTGTCCTGCGAATCTCGCCGATCGATTCGTCGATACTCGACACGCTGCCGTAGTAGTTTGGCAGCTGCTTCTGCCAGTCTCCGGGAAAGAACTTCAGGTCCTCCGGCACAAACGGGTTGTCGTACCGCTCGGCATATCCCTTCGGAGCAACAAAGCAGTTGCAGTCGTTCTGGTGATGCACCTCGAGTTGCGAAATCACCAGCAGGAAGGGCTCGCGCACGCTCGCCAGGAATTGCTTCGCCAGCCCGGTAATAAAGTCCACTCTGTATTCACCGGAAAAGTGAATGGGCTTGCCGTTCCCGTCGTACAGGTCGCCCTCGTACGGATGCGAGGTCCACTCCAGTTCATTCGACGCCTGCCACAGGTCGTCGAAACCGCCACGGTGCTCCGGAGCCACGGGCCCGCGCAACTCCGGAGTATTCGGCGTCCCCGGAGCAGTCGGCGCCAGGTGCCATTTTCCGACGTAATTCGCTGTGTAGCCGGCCTTGCGCAGCTCCGTCGCCAGCGTCACCGCATCGGACTTCAGCCCGAGCCCATTCCGCCAAACGCCGTTCTTGTTCTGATACTGTCCCGTGAACAAGCACGCCCGCGATGGAGCGCAGACCGGCTGGTTCGTCACGTGCGAACGAAATAACGTCCCGCGCCGCGCCATGGCGTCCAGATTCGGCGTCAGGTGCATCGGATTCAGGCCATATGCCGACAGCGCATCCCAGCGAAACTGATCGGAAATATAGAGGACGATGTTCGGCCGGCGACTCTTTTGCTGCTGCCCCTCCCGACTCTGCGCCTCGGCCCCCAACCCCGGCAGACCAGCGGCCAGAGCTGCTGAGCCTCGAAGGAAATCCCTGCGCGTCACGTCGGCACGATCACCGGAATCGCTCATCAGCCGATCAATCCTCTTTCGATGGTTTCGCCAAGCCCTCCGCAGCTTATCACCGGGTCGCCCGTCACCACCGCCCCACCGCGGCCCTCCTGCACAAAGCTGCCCGCCGCCATGTAAGCTGGAACGAGTTTCTTCCCCGCGACCGGCCCCTCAGCCATGGCATCCGATGCAGTCATTCCGCACGCGCCGCCCGCATCCGTCGGACGTCCTTTCCACGTCCTGACCAAGCCGACCGGGCCGATTTGCAATCTGGACTGCAAATACTGCTTCTATCTCGAAAAGGAAGTCCTCTATCCCGACGTCAATAAGTGGGCCATGCGGCCGGAGGTGCTCGAGTCGTACATCCGGCAGTACATCGAGCAGCAGGATACCGACACAATCCATTTCGCATGGCAGGGAGGCGAGCCAACCCTGCTGGGCGTCGATTACTTCCGCCGCGTCGTCGAGCTACAGGCCAGGTTCGCCAACGGCAAGCGCATCGAGAACGCCTTCCAGACCAACGGCGTTTTGCTGGACGCTGCCTGGGGGTCCTTCTTCGCCGAGCATGCATTCCTCGTCGGAATCTCCATCGACGGCCCTCGCGAGCTGCACGATGCCTATCGCGTCGATAAAGGCGGCCAGGCCACCTTCGACCGCGTCATGCGCGGCATCGGCGTCCTGAAAAAGCACGGCGTCTCCTTCAACACGCTGACCACGGTGCACCGAGCCAACTCCATGTACCCGCTCGAGGTGTATCGCTTCCTCAAAGAGAGCGGCAGCGGCTTCATGCAGTTCATCCCCATTGTGGAGCGCGTCTCGACCCAGGTGACGCACGACGGGCTCGTCCTGGTATCCCCCAGCTTTTCCGAGAGCGCCTCCGTCTCCGAGTGGTCCGTTGACCCGCGCCAGTTCGGCCGCTTCCTCTGCGCCATCTTTGACGAATGGGTTCGCAACGACGTGGGCCGCACCTACGTACAGCTCTTCGACGTGAGTCTCGAGATGTGGCTCGGCATGCAGGCCAGTCTCTGCGTCTTTCGTCCGACCTGCGGATCGGCGCTGGCCATGGAACACAATGGTGACGTCTATTCCTGCGATCACTTCGTCTACCCCGAGAACCGCCTCGGCAACATCATGGAGTCGCCCCTCCAGCAACTCGTGTCCTCTCCCCAGCAGGTTCGCTTCGGGTCAGCCAAGCGGGACACGCTCCCGCAGTACTGCCGCGATTGCGAAGTGCGCTTCGCCTGCAACGGTGAATGCCCAAAGCACCGCTTTGCGAAAACTCCTGACGGCGAGCCCGGCCTGAATTACCTCTGCGCCGGCTACAAAAAGTTCTTTACGCATATCGATCCATACATGCGCTTCAT
>DASSKX010000555.1:0-2212 GCA_035689925.1 Acidobacteriaceae bacterium | reverse complement strand
CCCAATGCTGACAGCCAAGGCGTCCGGCACGGTCAACAATGATGCGCTGAATTACACGCTCGCGACCACCGCGACCCAGCTCTCCTCGGCCGGTACGTATCTGATCTCGGTGACGCTCGGCAGCAATCCGAACTACAACGTGACCGCAACCAACGGCACGCTGACGATTAACCCCGCGACGCCAACGGCGGTCAGCATCTCCAATGTCCCGTCGCCAGCTCTGATCGGCGGAAGCTTTACGCCTGCGGTGGCCGTGACCTCCAGTCCGTCCGGCGATCCCGGCACAACCTCGGTGATGTCCACCACTCCCGCTACCTGCACGGTGAGCGGCGGAAACGTGCAGTTCGTCGGCGTCGGGACCTGCAGCCTCACTGCGTCGGTTGCGGCAACCACCAACTACAACGGCAAGACAGGGGCGGCGCAGTCCTTCTCGATCACCTATGGATTCCAGGGTCTGGCGGCACCGTATGCTCCGCCGCCGGTCACCTTCAACGTGCAACGCACCATGCCGATCGTGTGGCAATACACCAATGCGAACGGCGCGGTCGTGAACAGCGCGGCCTCGAATCCGCAGATCCAGATATCCGGACCGTATACGTGCGGGCAGAGCGACACGATGGGGGACATCACCGTCAACAGCGCCGGGAACAGCGGCTACCAGTACAACACGACCACGAATACGTGGCAGTTCAACTGGCAGGTGAAGGGCAATGCGCCAGGCTGCTACAACATCTACATCGTGAATGGACAGACCGGCCAGACGAGCGGCCCATTCCCGATCGCGGTGACGAGCCACTAACGCGGCAGGATTGTGCCGGGACGTATGGATGGCCGGATCGAGGAGATCCGGCCATCGTTTTTGTGTGGCATGGGCGGACATCGTTGTTCCCGCTTGAGCGAGCGCCAGGAGTCAGAACTCGAGGCGCACGGCAAGCTGAATTCGCGCGGAGTGTAGCCGGCGGTCAGCTGCCTCAGCCGGCCGAAATTTGCCCCGCCCAGAATCGCGGCCGGAGAGGCGAAGTTCGAGGTGTTGGTCACATTGAAGACCTCGGCGCGAAACTGCAGGGCTTTCTCCCCTGCCAGAGCTATGTTCCTGAACAGCGATGCTCGCTTCCGCTCCGGAGCCGCGTTCCCTCGCGATGTCTGCTCGAGGCGGCTCCGGTTTCGGCGATTCTGTCGTGATACAGTTGCCCTCGATCAGAAGCTGATACTTAGCGACGGGAGCAACTGATAACGATGCTTGTGCCACGGAACGTTTTGCGCGCGCCGCTTGCGCTGTCCTTGAGTTTTGTTCTGAGCCTTGCCGCCGGTGCGCAGGCGCGTGCGGGCAGCGCGCACATCCAGTACGACGCGGCGACACGGGCTTTTCGCATCGACGCGGCGGACTGCACCTACAGCATGGGAATCAATGACGCGGGACAGGTGCAAACGCTGTACTGGGGTAAGCGACTTGCCGCCAGCGACCACCTGGCTGCCGCGCATGCCGGACGCAGCCCTTCGTCGTTCGATCCGCCGATCAACACCACACCGCAGGATTACGTGGCATGGGGTGGCGGCTTGTATGTCGAGCCGGACCTGAAGGTCACATTCCCTGACGGGAATCGCGATTTGGTTTTGCATTATGTCTCTCATCGGATTGACGGCGATGACCTGTTCCTCACGATGAAAGATATTTCGCGCGAGGTATACGTCACGCTCGAGTACCAGCCGGATGCTGAGACTGGCATTGTGCGACGCTCGGCGACGATCGAGAATCGCACCGATGGCCCAGTCACCATCGAGCAGGTTTTTTCGGCCACCTGGAACCTGCCGCGCGGCACCGACTATCGCCTGCGCTATCTTACCGGGCGCTGGGCCGCCGAATGGAATGTGCAGGAACAGCCAATCCATCCGGGAAAGACAGTGCTGGAGAGCCGGCGCGGCAGCACCGGAGCACAGAACAGCCCCTGGTTCGCGATCGATCACGTGGGTGACAACGATCCGGAGCACGGCAGCGTTTGGTTTGGAGCGCTGGGCTGGAGCGGATCCTGGGAAATTGCGGTCGAGCAGGATCAGGTGCAGCAGGTGCGCGTGAGCGGCGGCCCGAACAATTTCGATTTCGCTTACAGATTGCAAAAGGGGCAGAAATTTCAGACGCCGTATTTCTACGGCGGCTACTCCAGCGAAGGGATCGGAGGCGCTTCGCGTCTGATGCATCGCCTGGAGATCGATT
>DASSKX010000554.1:0-9164 GCA_035689925.1 Acidobacteriaceae bacterium | reverse complement strand
GACCTTGCAGCACGCTCCCTTTCTGCTTTGTGTCGCCCAGCATCGACGCAATAAGAACATTTCTCTGGCGGTGAGCGCGTTTCAGCGCCTGCTCCGGCAGGGTTCACTACCGCCCGAGACGCTTCTGGTTGTCGTGGGCATGCCGGGTCCGGGAACAGCTGCTTTGCAGCACAGCGCAGAGCAAGCCGGCGTCAGCAACAACGTTTTCTTCCTCAGCGGGATTTCCGAGGCGGAGCTGCAATGGTGCTACCGGAACTGCGACGTGCTGGTTGCGCCTTCGCTTATCGAGGGCTTTGGGCTGCCGGTCGCCGAGGGACTGCTGGCGGGCTGCCGCGTCGTCTGTTCGGACATTCCGGCATTTCGAGAATTAGCCGGCGATCACTGCCGATACTTCCAGCTTGGAGCCGGGGAGGAAGACGCATTCGCAGCGCAGATTGTCGCTGCCATAGGCGAAAAGCGACCGCAGCCGATCGCGCTGCCACAGCTTGCTCCGGGGTGCATTGCTCGGGAGTACCTGGCCCTATATGAAAAGCTGGCGCGACAGCACGAGAGCAGAACCACAGCTCTCCAGCCTGTCCCGAGTGTTCTGGCACAACGTTAACCCGCAAGCGGAGCGGCGAAAAATGTCACTCCTTTGTCATTTCGTAAGTTTTTGTTGTCAAAAGTATGTCAGCGGAGGGCAGAATGTACACCTATGGACACGGTGAAAGTGACTGAGACCTCAGGTACAGGGCCGGCACCCGCGCTTCTGTCGGAGCTGGGAACCATTCTGGTGATCGAAGACGATCCGCGCATGCAGAAGGTGCTGCGCCGGATGTTCATGGAAGAGAACTATTCCGTGCTGATCGCCGGAGACGGCCAGTCCGGGCTGGAGCTGTTCCGAACGCGGCGCCCGATTGCGGTGATCCTTGATCTGATTCTGCCCCAGATCTCGGGACGCGAACTGTGCCAGAAATTCAAGAGCCTGCATCCCGACACGCCGGTCCTGGTGCTCAGCGCGATCACCGAGGTCGTGGACAAGGTGCTGCTGCTGGAATTAGGCGCCGATGATTACGTGACCAAGCCCTTCAGTCCGCGAGAGCTGATGGCGCGCGTTCAGGCTGCCATCCGCCGGCGGAACCGGCCGGCCGCTTCCACGGTCTATCAGTTCGGTGATTGCGAACTGGACTTTGAGAAAATGATCGCCCGGCGCGGCGGTGTGCAGGTGGTGCTCACGTCGCACGAGTTTAAGCTGATGCGGTTCTTTACCGAGAATGCGGAGCGGGTGCTGACGCGCGACCGCCTGCTGAATGAGGTATGGGGCTACAACGCGTATCCCACTACGCGCACCGTGGATAACCAGATCCTCAAGCTGCGGCAGAAACTCGAGAAGGATCCGGCGAATCCGAAGCACCTGCTCACGATCTACGGAGCAGGCTACAAGTTTGTCCCATAAGCGGGGCGGAGTCAGGGGCTCATACGGGAACAGCGCGCATGCAGGGAAGCCGGGGTGTCCGCACGCGAGTACTGCTGATCGCCGCGGTGGTGTTGGTGATTGCCACCGCCAGTCTTGCCAGCCTGCTGCTGATCCGCCATCAACTGGGGAATGAAGTAACGGAGGCCTTTTCCCGGGACCTGCAGCGCTCCGTTTTGACATTTCAGGATCTGCAGCGGCAGCGGCTGAATGCGCTGGATCGGGTGAACGCGCTGATCGCGGACGAACCACGCCTGAAGGCGCTGATGACGACGCGCGACGCGGCGACCATCCGCAACGGGGCGGTCGAATTTCGCAACGTGAGCGGCAATGATCTGTTTGCGCTGGCTGACATGGAAGGCCATGTCGTCGCAGCGTACGCGGGCAGCTCCGTGCATGATGCTCAGCTTGCTCACGAACTGGACTCCTTCATCAGCGCGCCTTCAAAGATCTATCTCGTCAGCGACACGGGGCTTTTCGCCTGCTCCGTTCGCCCGCTCTACTTTGGCAGCGAGACGAATGGGACGCTGCTGGGCTACGTGATCAGCGGATACGCGGTCGATCGCAGCGTGGTGGACCAGATCAGCGGCGCGACCATGGTGGAAGCTTCGTTCGTCAGCAACGACCGCACTTTGGTCAGTACGCTGCCGGAGCAAAAGCAGGAAGCGCTGGTTCGGATGCCACTGCCCGGCACGGGGTCCGCGGCGCAGACGGTGCAGCTCGGAGACGAAAAATATCTGGCGATCACCACGGACCTGAGTTCCCATGCGTCCTCTCGACTGCATCTGGTGGTGCTGAAGTCGTTCGAGCAGGCGAACCGGTCGATTCAGCAGATCGATCATCTGATCCTGATTGCGGGTGTTCTGGCGTTGGTGCTTGGCACGGTGCTGATGCTTGCGCTGTCGCATGCGGTGACGCGTCCGCTGGAACAGCTGGCGGCCAGCGTGCGCGCGTTCGGCACCGGGGACAGCGGGCACCTGTTGCCGATGCGGGGAACACGCGAGGTTCGCGACCTGAGCACGTCGTTTTCGAGGATGCGGCAGGAGATCCAGCAAACCCATCGCGCTCTGCTGGAGTCGGAGCGTCTGGCCACGATTGGACGGATGGCCAGTTCCGTGTCGCACGACCTCCGGCATTACCTGGCTGCCGTTTATGCGAATGCGGAATTTCTGGCCTCGGCGCGGCTGACGGAAGCGGAGCGGACTGAGATTCTGGAAGACATCCACGCTGCGGTGTACGGCACGACGGAACTGATCGAGTCGATGCTCATCTTCAGCCGGACCGGGAATGCGATCCGCCGGTCGCCGGAGTTGATCGCTCCGATTCTGGAACGCGCGATTGCTCTGGTCCATAAACATCCCGATGGGGTCAACGTCAGCATCGTTCCGGATTATGGCGAAGCCGCGAGGGCGGTGGCCGTCGTGGACGGAAAGCAGATGGAGCGAGCGATCTATAATCTGCTGCTGAACGCGTGCCAGTCGCGTGTAACTCCGGCGGAGCCGGTGCATGTGACGGTCCGGCTGGAAATGCAGGACGACCAGATCCTGATCGAGGTTACGGATGACGGCGCGGGCGTGCCGGCGGATATTCGCACCAGCCTTTTCCAGCCATTTGTCAGCCAGGGAAAGCAAAAGGGATCCGGGCTGGGGTTAACGCTCGCACACTGCATTGCGGCGGAGCATGGCGGATATCTGGTGCTGGTGAGTAGTCGTCCAGGAGAAACTATTTTTCGGATGTGCATCGCTCGGGGCCCGGCGCCGGAGTCGCCGGTCCCGCAGCAGTCTGCCAATTCCGAGGTAGCCAATGAGGCAAGGAGTTCCTGAATACGCGGGTGCACCAACGACGAGCCGCCACCGCTCCGGCGCGCTCTGGGTGATCGCGGCACTGCTCCTGGCAGTGGCGCCCCGTCCGCTTGGCGCACAGGAAATGTCGCAACAGGATCTGCAGGCAAAGGTGCAGACGCTCACGGAAGCCGTGAACCGGGCACAACAGCAACTGGAGGAGTCGCAGCGGCAACTCGCAGATCTGCGGCGCCAGCTTGCCGATCTTCGCCAGCAGATGGATCCGCCGGGTCAGGCGCAGGCAGAGACGGCGCAGCAAAGCCTGTCCGCTGAGGTGGAAGCGCTCAAAGAAGAGCAGGCGATGCATACGACGCAGATTGCGACGCACGATCAGGAAAAGATAGAGACCGCGTCGAAATACCCGCTGAAGATGACCGGCCTGGTCCTGCTGAGTGGGCTGGTCAATACGAACCGTGTGGACGTTCCCGCCGCGCCCACTCTGGCTCTTTCCGGCGCGGGCAGCACGGGGTTTTCGATGCGACAAACACAGCTGGGGCTCGATGCGCGAGGTCCTCACCTGTTTGGCGCTTCCAGCTTTGCCGACGTGCGAGCCGATTTCTTCGGGCAGGCGGCACAGAGCAGCTATGGCGGCGGTTATGACGCTGCCGGGCTTTTGCGCCTTAGAACCGCGCATGCATTTCTCGAGTGGGAGCACACGCAGGCCTTCTTCTCGCTCGATCGGACCATTCTCTCTCCCAATGAGCCCACGTCGCTGACGGCGGTAGCGACTCCGCCCCTGGCCTGGTCGGGCAATCTGTGGACGTGGAATCCGCAGGTCGGAGCCTCTCACGATTTCAGCCTGCCCGGGACATATCGTTTTCGTACCGAAGCTGCGCTCATCGATGCAGCGGATCCTTCGTACACCGCGAGCGCCGCGGGCTCGGTGCAGGCGCCCACGACTGTGGAGCAAAGCCGATGGCCCGGCGCTGAGGCGCGGCTGGCTGTTGCCGGAGCGCAGGAGGAAAGTGGATTTCGCTTCGGAGTGGGAGGGTATTTTTCGCCTCACCGCACGCCTTACTACGGCAAGCAGTTCGATTCCTGGGCGGGAACGCTGGATTATCGTCAACCGCTGCCGGCGCGGCTGCAGTTGAGTGGCAGCTTCTATCGCGGGCTCGGACTGGGCGGTTTGGGCGGCGGTGCTTTCAAGGACTATGGTGTCCGCGAATCCTCGCTGTATCCATCTCTGTACTTCGTTTGGCCTCTGGATGCGGTAGGAGGCTGGGCCGAGTTGAAGGAGCGCGCGAGTGAACGGCTGCAATTCAACGCGGCCTTCGGCATGGATTCTGTCACCGCCCGAGAGGTACGCCGCTATCCCGGGCCGGTTGCGAATACCTACCAGAATCTCATCGGAAACCAGACCTATACCGGCAACGTCATTTACAGTCCCAGCGCCTGGCTGATGTTCTCGCTGGAGTACCGGCACCTGGAAAGCCGGTATGCGGACAGCAGCGCGCCGTCCGGCAACGTGATTGGCGCAGCCGCGGGGTACAGATTTTGACGGTGCTGCGCAAACTGGGGATCATCGCGCTCGCCTGCGCCGCTCCGCTCGGTGCCGCCCAATCCGACCAGCAACAGGCGCACGTGGACGTACGCCTGCATCTGGCGCTTCCGGCCCGGGACAAGAAAGCTTCCCCGTCGTCTGTCGCGTGGCTGAAGCCGCTCGAGCGGGATGCAACTCTTCAATTCGCTCCGCACAAAACGTACACGCTGGCCCAGAAGAACCGGACGTTTCTTCCCCACCTGCTGGTGGTACCTGTCGGAAGCCACGTTTTGTTCCCGAACGAGGACCCGTTCTATCACAACGTATTTTCGCTGTTTGACGGGAAGCGGTTCGATCTCGGGCTGTATGAGGCAGGGTCGACGCGCACAGTTATGTTTTCTCGCGAAGGCGTATCGTACATCTTCTGCAACATTCATCCCGAGATGAGCGCGGTTGTGATCGCGCTGTCTACGCCTCTTTACGCGACGGCTGATGCGACCGGGGCGTTCACCATTGCAAACGTTCCGGAGGGCGATTACGAGCTGCATGCCTGGGTCGAAGGCGTATCCCAGACCACGCTGGACCACCTCACGCGCCACATTCACGTGCGTTCGGGAAAGGGCGATCTCGGGGCACTGCAGATTCCAGCGGTTCCTTCCTCGACGGCTGGTCACCTGAACAAATTCGGTCAGCCGTACGGCAAGGATTCAAAGGACATTTACTAATTCCGCGACGGCCGCGCAGGGTTCACGCGCAGTGCCTGGTGCAGCGTAGTGCGTTGAGCACAGGAAGTGTGGCCGGTCCGCAGGCAGGTTATAGGCGCCTCAGCCAATCGGCGGGGAAACGAAAGGCCCGCGTCCTTTCGGAGCGGGCCTTCCGGTTACGTTCGTTCAGTTGACTAGTTGACGGTCAGCGTCGCCGATCCAGATACTCCCTGGAAGGTCGCCTTGATATTCGTGGTGCCCTGGGTGACGGAACTGGCCAGCGCCGTCTGGTTCACGAGGGCTACGCTCGGGTCCGAAGAGGTCCACGTGCAAACCCCTGTGATGTCCTGGGTGGAACCGTCGCTGAAGGTGCCCGTTGCAGCGTACAGCTGAACACCTCCCAGAACCACGGTCTGTGCAGCAGGCGTGACGGCGATGCTCTGGAGCGTGGCATTGCTGACGGTCAGCGTTGTTGTCGCCGGGGTCAGGCCTCCATAGCTCGCGGTGATGGTTACCGTGCCGGTCGCGAGCCCCGTTGCGAGGCCGGAACGACTGATCACGGCATCCGCGAAGTTCGAGGTCTGCCAACGCGCCGAACTGGTGAGATCCACGGTCGTCACGCCGTCGCTGAAAGTACCGAGCAACTGGAACTGCTGCGTCGTGCCTGTAGCGATGGTCGGGTCAGCCGGCGTAATCACCAGCGTGTTCAGCGTCATTGAGGTGATGGTGATGGACGTCTGGCCGACGATACCGTTCAGCTTCGCGTGCACCGCGACCGTCTTGAAAGTCTTCTTGGTGAAGACTACTCCGGAGCCGGAGACGGATGCATAGCGGCCACTGTCTGTGTACCAGGTCACTCCAGAGAGCGGCACCGTCGTTCCGTCGCTGAAGGTTCCCATGGCGATCATCTGGAGTCGGGTGTGTGGCGGCACAATCGGATTGGCCGGGGTCACCGCGATCGAAACCAGAGTGGCATTGCTCACGGTGAGTGTGGCCGATCCGCTGACGCCCTGCTCAGTGGCCGTGATGGTCGCTGTGCCGTTCGCGAGCGCACTGGCCAGCCCCGTGTTGCTGATCAGGGCGATGGTGGCGTCCGATGAAGTCCACGTCACCTGCGACGTGACGTCCTGCGTGCTGTTATCGGTGAAGATACCCGTTGCGGTGAATTGCATCGTGCCGTTGATGCCAACTGCCGGTGCCGGCGGCGTGACGACGATCTGTTTCAGCGTAGCCGCAGTCACGGTGAGCGCTGCGGAAGCCGTCATCGAGCCGTACGTGGCCGTGATCGTGGCGTTTCCAGCAGATGCGCCCGTCGCGAGCCCGGCATTGCTGATGCTCGCAACCGACGGTGCGGACGAACTCCAGGAGAGCCCTGCAGTGAGCGGCTGGATGCTGCCGTCACTGAAGATGCCGTTCACCGTGAACTGCTGCGTGGTCCCGCTGGCGATGGAAGCAGTCGCGGGTGTGATCGTGATGGACTCAGCGATAGCCGAGGTCACGAAGATGGTAGTTGTGCTGGTGAGGCCGCCGGCCTGCGCAGTGATCGTCACCGCGTTGCCCGCGCTGTCCGCCACGCCCGTAACCAGGCCGGTGGAATCAACCGATGCAAGCGTCGAATCGGAGGAAGACCAGGCGGCGGTGGTGATGGTCTGGGTGGTGCCATCGCTGTAGGTGCCCGTCAGCGTTAGCTGGTCCTGGCCGCCCACAGGGATGAAGTCGCCGTCCGGCGAGATGTCGATCGAGGTCAGCGTTGCTGCCGTGACGGTCAGCGATGCAGATCCGCTGATGCTGCCCGAAGTAGCTGTAATCGAAGCCGAGCCCGTAGCAAGACCGGTGGCCAGACCCGTCGCATCGACTACAGCGACATTGCTGGCGCTCGAACCCCATGTCACGCTCTTCGTGATGTCGGTGGAACTGCCGTCCGAGAAGATTGCGTTTGCCGTAAACGCCTGCGTCTCGCCCATGGCGACGGAGGCGGTGGACGGCGTCACGGTAATCGATTTCAGCGTGGCTGCGGTCACCGTCGCGTTGACGGTACCGCTGAGGCTGCCCACGGTCGCGGTGATGGTCGCCGAACCCTGGGAAACGCCCTTTGCAAGGCCAGCGGCATCAACCGACACCACGGTGGAGGCGCTTGAGCTCCAGGTAGCCTGCGAGGTCACGTCCTGGATGGAACCGTCCGTGTAAACGGCATTGGCCGTCAGCTGCGTGCTGTTTCCGGCAGCCATGGAGATCGGTGAAGGGCTGATGTGAATCGAGGCGGCGACGGGGCTCGTCACCGTGATCGGCAGGTTGCCCACAAGCCCGCCCACAGTGGCGGTCACAGTGACCGAACCCATCTTTTGCGCGGTCAGTAACCCGGCAGCGGTGATGGTGGCAACCGTGCTATCCGAGGTATGCCAGCTCACCTGGGAACTCAGCGTCTGCGTGGTCTTGTCGGAGTAGGTTCCCTGAGCAGTGAACTGTTGGGTCGCACCCAGCCCTATGGACGAAGGTCCGGTGACGCTAACTGATGCCAAGACGGCCTGCCCGACGGTGACGGAGGCGTTGCCTGTAAGCGTACCCATGGTGGCCGTTACGCTGACCGAACCCGCTTTCACGGCGGTGAGCAGGCCGGAGGCGCTGATCGAGGCAATCGACGCGTCGGAGGTCTTCCATGTCACCTGGGAGGTGATGTTCGAGCTCGTGCCGTCGCTGTACGCGCCATTTGCAGAGAGTTGCAGGGTCATCCCCGCCGCTACGGTATTGCCGCCGGCCACGCTGACTGAGGTCAGGGTGGCTGAGCTGCTCTTAGTGCTGGAGGTGGAGGACGTGCCTCGGCCGCCGCATCCTGCGACGACGAAGCACACAAACAGGGCTAGTGCAGCCAGATGGCCGATCTTTTTCATACCAGGGTCACGCTTCCGGGGGAGGAGGTGTAGTGTTCAATCCGGCTTCTACTTTGCATGCATGCAATGCTGCGGCTCAATACAACGTTCGCGCTATCAGCCCGGATATTCGTAGCAGTGATGGTGACGAAAGTGAGTCACGGCAGTGGGAGCGGTCCTCATTTGTTCGGCATCCACAGCGCTGCGGGAGAGCGACACGGTACCGGGGTCACTTGATTCAGAACCGCGGTGCACCCGACAACGTGACTAAAGCGGTAGCCGGGGCTGCCGATAACCAACAGCGTGAGAGATCGCATCGTCTGTTGGACCGCAGCAATCAGTCACTCAACGGGGAAGAAGCAAGCGTGGCACATCAAAATCAGCCTGATACTCCTGCTGTTTTGTGGCGCGCTCCCTCGCCTGGGGGGGCAGATCCCGGATGCGCCGCAACCGCGGCTGCCCCTGACGGACAAGATTCTGCTGGGAGTCGTCGCTGCCGGACGAGCCGGCGATGCCATCAGCACGCATCAATTTCTTGTGGCCGGGCAGGAAGAGGGGAGCCTCCCCAACTGGGTGGCATGTCGGCAGCCGAACATGTGGACCTACTCCATGGCGGTGGCCGCCGGGCAGGTCCAGCTATCGAGGCTCCTGATTCGTTATAAGCACCGCCGGATCGCGCGGACGATCGAGATGATTCATGCTGCCGTGATCTGGGAGGCAGTGATTCACAACGAGCGCATCCTGCCCGGCCCAAGAATCAGGGAGCAGTTCCAGCCGAATCCCTGCCTCTTTCGATAGGAGCGACTCTGGCCGGTATAC
>DASSKX010000553.1:0-2529 GCA_035689925.1 Acidobacteriaceae bacterium | reverse complement strand
GTGCATTTGGCCTGATCACCGGGACAGCGGCTGCGCGGCAAACGCAGTTGGGGGCGAAGTTCTACTTCTAAAACAGAGCCACAACATTACTCACAATGAGAGAGGGCGCCTTGGGGCGCCCTTTTGTTTGCCCGAGGGACGCGCGACCCGAGGCAGCCTCGAAGGTTGCTGCAGGTTTGTTTGTAGTCGGCGCGGGCCTGTGCGCTGTCGCAGTGTGTAGCGGGATGACACGTTACCTGCGCCTCTTCCGGGCCTCGCATCCCACGGGCGAGGGATTGCATCCCCATAAGGAAGCAGGTAAAAAGATTTTGTTCGGGGTTTTTGCGTCGGCCGCGGCGGATGCCGTGGAGGCTGGAGATGCTGAACCCGAGGGGCTCGGAAACAACAGAAATCGTTTACCGGAAGCAACCTTTAGGGAAGTTGAGGAATCAGCCATTCCAATGACCGCCGACATTCTGCTGGTGGACGACAACGCCATCCAGGCCGCCACCCGCAAGGCGATCCTGGCGCGTACAGGACGCAACGTAGCCGTCGCGTCCGATGGCGAGCAGGCGCTCCGGATCCTTGAAGAGATTGGTACCGATTACCCGGTGAGTCTCGTGATCACCGATCATCTGATGCCGGGGATGAACGGGCCGGAGTTCGTGACGAAGCTGCGCGAGCGGTATGCTCAGATGCCGGTGCTGGTGCTGAGCGGGCTCGCCGAGGCAGAGAACGACTATAGCGATCTGGAAGTCATGTTCCGGGTGAAACCGCTGCCTCCGGAAGAGCTGCTGGAACTGGTCCGGGAACTTATGGCGCGGCGCATCGCACGCACGGCTTAGCTTTCTTCCGTTCCGCTGCACACAGCGTTATCGACCGAGTCCGCAGGTATGGAACCAGCGGCTGCAACGGCTGCGTGCCGGGCGATCCGGATGCGTGGCTGAACCGGCTGCCGTCCATGCTGGCTCGGAATGAATCACGTGAAAAGGCCTTTGGGCGATCCGTGCAAGGTGAGGTGCGGGTTGTCGGAGCGGATTTGAAGTCTGAGGCTGTGAAGTTTTCCTCAGCATGGCCAGAAAGAACCATTTCAATTCTGCGTCGATTGTGCCGATATAGGAGTCTAAGGTTGCATTCGTAGTATGTGAGGCCAGGGATGGAGACTCTTCGGAATCCGAGCCAGCGCGTCAGACGTCGGCAGGAATACGCATATCGGATTGCTGCTGCGGCAGCAGCACTGCTTCTTCTGCTGACGTGGTTTAGCGCGTAGGCGCAGCGAGCCGCAGTTAGCGGCCCGCGGGCACCGTCTCGCGCGCCAGGGCGCGGCGCAGAACCACTTCGAACGCAGACTTCAGCTCCGCGTACTCGGCGTCGGTCAGCTTACCTTCCAGCCGCTCTGTTTCCAGGGCGAACAATTCTTCTTTCAACGCGGCCAGCAGGGCTGTCTTCGAGACCGGACCTGTTCCATGGAGAGCGGCCGGGCGCACCGTCACATCTGCTTTCGGAGCAGCGGGGAGTGGTGCGTTCGCCGTTGCCGCGGCACCGTGCTTCGGGCGGGTGCGCAGCAGGAAGGCTGCGGCGATGACCAAAGCGAGGCCGAGGCCGCTGAGGATCCAGCCCTTGTATTTGTTCAGGGGGTCGGGGGTGTCGATCGGGTTGCCGAGTCCGCCGCCGGGACGGTTGGCCTGGGCGGCTTGCTGGCCACCGCCCTGATCGCCGCCCATGCCCTGTCCGGGCTGGCCCTGGCCCTGCCCCTGCTGTTCGCGCGGCATGGAGCCGGTGCCGGAGACGGTGAAGTCGATGGGCTTGTCGGGCGAGATGTTGGTCGCAAGCCAGGTGTTGATGCCGGGCTCGCCCTGCTCGTCATGGAGGGGCTGGAAGCCGGCGCCGCTGAAGGTCATGCTCTTCGGGAGCATGATGGCGACGTTGTCGGTGGGCAGAGACTCTTTGGCGTGCAGGCTGGCGCTGCCGTTGTAGGGAATGTGGTAGCCGACCTGGAAGCGAGTCTCGCCGGGGCGAACGGGGAAGATGAAGGCGTAGTGGTCCTTGTCGCCGAGCGGGACGGGCTGGCTGGAAACGGCCATGCCGCCGGTGCTGGTGGCGGTGGCTCCTTCAAGCACTGAACCGGAGGGCAGGTAGAAGTCGAAGGCTTTGGGGCCGAACTGGGTCATCGGCGGCTTCGATTCATTGCGGATGAAGAAGCTCTCGGTGACGGAGAGGCCGGTCTGGTTGGTCTCGATGCGGGAGACGTCGGCGTAGATGTGGATGCCGCTGACTTTCGGCGCCGCGTCGTAGACGTCGATGCTGACGGTGGTCTGGTTCGGCGGAACCGATCCGTAATACTCGGCCTTCTGGTGCTCAATGCGGACGAGGTGCGGCGTACTGGAGTCCGGCACGGTGAAGGTGAAGTGCCCCTGCTTGTCGATGGTGGTGCGCGCCGACTCGTTCATGCCCTGCGCGAGATCGAGCAGGACGGCGGTGTCTCCGGCCGCGGGCTTGTTCGTGGTCTTGTCGATCGCCGTGCCGGAAATGGTGGCGGCGGAGAGCGAC
>DASSKX010000552.1:0-3044 GCA_035689925.1 Acidobacteriaceae bacterium | reverse complement strand
ATCTCGATGCGACTGAAGATCAGCTCGACTTCCCCGTCCTCTACACCAACGCAAAGCTCGGCCAGGCCAGCACCGATCCAAAGACCCCCGGCGAAGACCTCCAGCCGCTCTTCCAGGCCATCCTGAACACCATTCCCCTCGGCAAGGGGGATCCCACCGGCACGCTCCAGGTGCAGGTCACGAACCTCGATTACTCCGACTACCTCGGACGTCTCGCCATCGCCCGCGTCTTCCAGGGCACCCTGCGCACCGGCGATGACGTGGCCATCTCCAAGCGCGATGGCTCCCTCCAGAAGACCCGCATCACCAAGCTCTTCAGCTTCAGTGGTCTGCACCGCGTCGATATCCAGGCCACCGAAATCGATGACATCGTCGCCGTCGCCGGAGTCGAAGGCATCACCATCGGCGAGACCATCACCAACGTCGATAATCCCGCGCCGCTGCCCGCCATCGTCATCGATGAGCCGACCATCGCCATGCAGTTCTCGGTAAATACCTCGCCCATGGCCGGACGCGAAGGCCAGTGGGTCACCTCGCGCAACCTTCGCGAGCGCCTCGAAAAAGAACTGCTCACCAACGTCTCCATCCGCGTCGAAGAAACCGGCAGCCCCGACAGCTTCAAAGTCCTCGGCCGCGGCGAACTCCAGCTCTCCATCCTGATCGAAATGATGCGCCGCGAAGGCTTCGAGCTGATGGTCGGCCGCCCCGAGATCGTCACCCGGGAAGTCAATGGCAAGCTCATGGAGCCCATCGAGCACCTCACCATTGACATCCCGGAACAATTCATCGGCGTGGTGATCGAGCGCCTCGGCCCCCGGCGCGGCGAGATGACGAAAATGCACAACCACGGCTACGGCCGCGTCCGCCTCGAATTCCGCGTCCCCTCCCGCGGCCTCATTGGACTGCGCAGCGAACTCCTCACCGAAACCCGCGGCACCATCGTCATGAACTCCCTCTTCGACGGCTACATGCCGCATCAGGGACAAATCCCGCAGCGCCCCACCGGCGCCCTCGTCGCCGACCGCCCTGGCGTCACCACCGCCTACGCGCTCGAAGGCCTCGAAGACCGCGGCGTCCTCTTCACTCCGCCCGGAGTCGAAGTCTACGAAGGCATGATCATCGGCGAGCACTCCCGCGACAACGACCTCGATGTCAACGTCGTCCGCGAAAAAAAACTCACCAACATGCGCGCCTCCACCGCCGACGAGGCGATCCGCCTCGCTCCCCCGCGCCTGCTGAACCTCGAACAAGCCATCGAATTCATTGCCGACGACGAACTCGTCGAAGTCACCCCCAAATCCCTCCGCCTCCGTAAGAAAATCCTGCAATCGAATCGCCGCCCCCGCCGGAACCCAACCGTCACTGTGCAGGCATAAACAAAAAGGCCGGGCTCCTCGCCCGGCCTCTCTCCTTGCATCTCCAGCAGCAGCTACGCAGCCCGTTCCGCCGACACATTCACCCGCTCCGAAATCTGTGTCAGCAGATGATCCGCGTGCCCCTCTTCCTGCAGCGTCTGGTTCAGAATCTCCGCCTGCGAGTTCTCCCCGATCAGCTGAGCCCAGCGCCGCACCGTGCCGTAACAGGCGATCTCAAAGTGCTCCACGCGTTGTGCCGCCGTAATCAGCACAGCATCGCGCACCGCGTCGTCAGCCGCGTCCTTGATCATGTCCTCTGTCTCCGTGACCATCGTTGCGAGCACTTTGCACTTCACCGTCTTCGCTTCGCCCTTCGTCGAGTTCAGAATCTGCTCCAGGCGCGTGACATGGGTGCGCGTCTCGTCGAGGTGCGTTTCGAACGCCTTCTTCAGCTGCGGATCCGTCGCCTTCGATGCCATCTTCGGCAGCGCTTCCGTTATCTGCTGCTCGGCCGACAGCAGCATCTGCAGCTGGTTGTAGTACAGATTCCGCAGATTATCGATATTCGCAGAAAACATCTTCATCGCTCGTCTCCTTCGTCATGAGGTTGTCGTCTCGGCAGGCCGCGCCTGCCCAATCCAGATCTCTTATGCCGCCCGCACCACAGTCTGCGCGGGATCCAGCTTCACTTTGATCCAGCCCCGCCGGTGCTGATCGAACGCCTTGTATGCATCGATGGCCGACGTCATCGGCTCAATCTGCGTCAGGAACTGTTCCGGCCGGATGACGCCGCTGCGCACCAGCTCGATGAGTTCCGGAATGTAACGCCGATGGTTACAGTTCCCGGCCTTCAGCGTCAGGTTCTTTTCCATCACCTTCTGGATCGGAAAATTCAGCACCGGCGCCGAGTACACGCCGATGACCGACACCGTCCCCGCCTTTGCCACACACTCAATCGCCCACTTCAGCGCCTGCGACGGAGCGCCGCCCGGCTGGAACACATCGCCCTTCGGCGTTCCTTTGGGCGCGGTCTGTTTCAGCTCTTCCTGAAATTCCTTCTGCTGGCTCTTGTCAGCCGCCGGCCCCTTCCTGGCCGTCGCCGCATCCACGCCCACGGCATCGATTACCCGGTCCGGACCCGTCCCGTTCGTCAGGTCCTTCAGCACCGCAATCGGATCTTCGCCGTCAAAGTTGATCGCCTCCGCTCCGTGCTGCTGCGCCATCTCCAGCCGCGACTCCTCGTTGTCGATCGCGAACACGCGCCCCGCGCCCAGATGCTGCGCGCACGCAATCGCAAATTGGCCCACCGGCCCGCATCCGCAGATCGCCACCGTGTCCGACGGCCGAACCTCCGCCATCACCGCCGCCATATACGACGTTGGCAGAATGTCCGACAGCAGAATTCCCTGGTCCTCCGTGATCTCCTCCGGCAGCTTCACCAGGTTTGCCTGCGCAAACGGAACCCGCGCGTACTCGGCTTGCAGTCCGTCGAATCCGCCCGCCTCTTCCGGCCCTCCGAAAAACGCAGTCCCGGCATCCGCCCCATTTGGGTTTGCGTTGTTGCACTGCGCCTGATACCCGGCGCGGCAGTAGTTGCAGCTCCCGCAGCCAATCGTCGAGGGCACCACGACGCGGTCGCCCTTGCGAAAATTCCGGACGCTCTTGCCCGTCTCCACCACAATTCCGACC
>DASSKX010000551.1:0-2814 GCA_035689925.1 Acidobacteriaceae bacterium | reverse complement strand
GCGAGCGAAAGGGGCCACCGCACGGGCAGCCCCTTTCTCATGCTCGCATTTCTCGACCTAGTCGGGCATCTTGGAGCCGTCGGTTGCGCAGCCACCCTTGCCCTTGCAGCTGTTCTTGCCCTTGCAGCCGTTGTCGCTGCTCTTGCAGCCGCCCTGACCTTTGCAGTCGTTTTTCCCTTTACACGAATGCTTGGTCTTGTGCGCCTGAGGAAGGCCATTGAACGACGCCTTGCCCGCCTTGAGGATGGGCGCGGTGCCGGAAACGCGGGGAGTCGCAGCATGCATTGCGGTGGCCCCACTGAGCAAACCGGAAACGGCCGCAGCTACCATCGCGGTCTTCATCGAGTGCTTCATCGAGTCATTCCTCCTGGATTTCCGCAGGTCCAGACCGAACGCGGGGACAACTGGGGACCGATGCGCCGGGCGGGGGACTGCTGCGGTGCGGATTAGACTACCGAATCCCCTGCTTCGTGCGCTACCCGAACGGATTTATTTTTTAGCGCGTGCTGGCGGCATTTTTCGCCCGAAGTGAAGTGGTCAGGCCATCACTCGCTTGAAAGCTTTTGCGTTGTCCGGAATCGGACAAAGTGCGTGACGCTCACCCTGCCTGCGCACGCGGCCCGGGAATCAGCCATTGCACAAACCATGCGCGTGCCAAATGCGCCACGTGCTCGAGCGCTCCCGGTTCTTCAAACAAGTGCGTCGCCCCGGGCACGACCTCCAGATGCGCCTGTCCGTGTAATTCCGCCATCGCCTTCCGATTCAGGTCGAGCACTTCGCGATCGTTGCCTCCGACGATCAGCAGCACAGGCGCCTGCACTTTCGCGAGTGCGTCGCCGGCCAGATCGGGCCGTCCGCCGCGCGATACCACCGCAGCAACCGACGGCGCTTTGGACCCAGCGATCAGCGCGGCCGCGGCGCCGGTGCTCGCGCCGAAGCAGCCAAGCTTCACCTGATGCAGTTCGCGATACTGCGCGACCCAGTTGACCGCATAGAGCAGGCGCCGCGCCAGCAGATCGATGTCGAAGCGCAGATGCCCTGTCCTCGCGTCCAGTGCCTCCTCCTGCTCGGTGAGCAGATCAAGCAGCAACGTCGCCAGTCCGGCCTTCTGCAGTTCGCGAGCGACAAACTGATTACGCGGACTGTGCCGGCTGCTTCCGCTGCCATGCGCGAAGAGCACCACGCCCTGCACATGGCGCGGAATGTGCAGATCGGCAGCGAGGCGCACATCGGCGGGAATCTCCACGGTCAGCGTCTCATCGCACGGATGCTCGGACGAGCGCCGCGGCTCGATTCACCGCTGTCTCGCTCATCGTTGCGCGTATCGCTGCTCACTGCTGATCTCCTTTCCTGAATTGAATGCGTCCGAAAGCTGCCGGCGAACAGAACCTGCGGCGCGTTTGCAGGACGAAAATAGTTCCATCGCTCTGCCCGATGTTGACACAACTTCCGGATCGACACGTAGAATCAGAGTGAAAGCAGCGCACGGGATTTCCCCCACCCGCCCGAGACTCGAACCGGATGCGAATGCGCCTCCCCTGAATCTGCCTGGGAAATAAAACGATTGAGGTGAACTCCGGATGGAGCGGGAAGTTATTCGTGTAAGAGCGCTGCTGCGAGGAATGGGCTGCAAAGCAGATTGCATGCTCGATACGTGGCAGGAAACCTCGTCCACCGGCAGGGTGTTCACTCGGGCTGTCGTCATCGATGAACCGGCCAATCTGCCCGACGGCATTTATATGATCGTCGTCGGCAGCCGCATGGTCTTCACGCGCAAATGGGGCGGCTCCTGGATGCTGACCTTCCTGCCTCCCGAAATCGACATTCATGCCGAGGCTCAACGCGCTGCCTGAAGGCACCCTTTCCGCACCTCGACTGAGCTGCACGCGCCGCACTTGACGGCATGCGCCACCCAACAAAATTCACACGCGCCACACAGGAACCGGCGGACGACCTGTTACATCTCTCCTGAGAGGAGCAGATTCCGGTTCATGGCCAGCACTGAAATTTCGCGCAGCCAGAAGACGCGCGCTGCCCTGCGCTTTGTGCTGATGATCGGCATCGTCAGCCTCTTCGCCGACTTCACCTACGAAGGCTCGCGCAGCATCACCGGCCCGTTTCTTGCCACACTCGGCGCCAGCGCTGCGGTGGTCGGCATTGTCGCGGGATTAGGCGAGTTGCTCGGATACGCCTTCCGCTATGTCTCCGGCAGCATCAGCGAGAAGACCGGGCAATTCTGGTCCTTCACCCTGCTCGGCTATTTCATCCAGATGGCCGCCGTTCCGGCGCTCGCATTCGCCGGAAACTGGCAGGTCGCCGCCCTGCTCATCGTGCTCGAGCGCATGGGCAAGGCCATTCGCAATCCGCCGCGCGACGTCATGCTCTCCCACGCCGGAAAGGAGATCGGCATCGGCTGGGCATTCGGCCTGAAAGAAGGACTCGACCAGACCGGAGCGCTCATCGGTCCTCTGCTCATCGCGCTGTTCCTGGCGCATCGCGGACAGTATCGCGTCGCCTTCGCCGCGCTGCTGATCCCGGCGATCATCACCGCCGTCCTGATCCTGGTGACAAAGTTCATGTACCCGCGCCCGGAGGATCTGGACACCGAAGCGCCGACGTCCGCAGCGTCCGGCTCCGGCCTGGGCCGCACCTTCTGGATCTATCTCATCGGCGCATCCCTCGTTGCAGCCGGCTTCGCCGATTACCAGCTCATCGCCTATCACCTGCAGAAGCACGGCATCGCCTCGATCGTCCTCATCCCGGTCTTCTATTCCGTCGCGATGGCGACCGGCGGCGCAGGATCGATGCTCTTCG
>DASSKX010000550.1:0-2752 GCA_035689925.1 Acidobacteriaceae bacterium | reverse complement strand
GACTGCTTCGCTCTCTGCACAGAATGAAACGCCCCTGTCTCCCAACGCAGGAGAGATGGGGCACCCGAAGTGGATTGTGCTGCATGCGGCGCGGCTGTTCGATGTGCAGGCGGGGCGGATCGTGACGCCGGGCGAAGTGCTGGTGGAGGGCGACCGCATTCGGGAGGCGGGAACGTCGGTCACGCATCCGGCGGGGGCGGAGACGATCGACCTGGGCGACAGGACGCTGATGCCGGGGCTGATCGACGCGCATGTGCATTTGTTTCTGCATCCGGGCGCTGAGGACCTGCAGACGGTTGTGGAGTCGGTGCCGCAGCGGACGATTCTGGCGGAGCTGGCGGCAAAGGCGGATCTGATGGCGGGATTCACGGCGGAGCGTGACATGGGCACGGAGGGTGCGGGGTCGGCCGATTCGGCGGTGCGTGACGCGATTGATGAGGGCCTGATTCCAGGGCCGCGGCTGCGCATCAGCGGGAACGCCATTTCGATTCTCGGCGGCCATGAAGACGCGATCCACTACAACCCGGCGCAGCATGTGCTCTCGAATGCTGATTATGCGAATGACACCGAACAGCTGATTGAGACGATCCGGCAGCAGCACAAGGAGGGGTCGAGCTTCGTCAAGATTTACGAGACGGGGCCGGACGCGATGGTCGCTGCTGGCGCGAAGGCAGTTCCCTGCGAGGACGATGCGGCGTTGTGCGCTGCGAACGGGCTGGGCGCGCAGCAGGGCGATGCGGAGTTCTGGGCGTTTCACACGCCGTACCAATACACGGTGGATCAGCTGAACGCGGCGATCACGGAGGCGGCGCGGCTGGGGACGAATGTCGGCGTGCACAGCCAGGGAGAGCCGGGTTCGCTGTTTGCGGCGGAGGCGGGCGTGGCGTCCATCGATCACGCCACGCAGCTCAGCGACAAGACGATGGCGCTGATGAAACAGAAGCATATTCCGGCGGTGCCGACGTTCACGATTTTCGAGTACTTCGCGGATCATGCTCCGTCCCCTGCGGCTGCGGCGCGGGAACATGCGATGTTCGACTACAAGGTTCACGAATTTAAACGGCAGGTGGCGGCGGGCGTGCCGATGGCCGTGGGGTCGGATGTGGGTCCGTTTCCGCACGGGACGCAGGCTCGGGAGTTTGAGCTGATGGTGAAGTATGGGATGAGCCCGGCGGCGGTGCTCGCGGCGGATTATCTGAACGGCGCGCGCATCCTGATGTGGCAGGACGAGGTGGGCCAGCTGAAGCCGGGATTCTATGCGGATGTGGTGGCGGTGCCGGGGAATCCGCTGGAGGATATTACGGCGGTGGAGCGGGTGAGCTTTGTGATGAAGGGCGGGGTGGTGTACAGGAAGTAGGGTTTAGGGCATAGGGTGGAGGGCTGCTACTCGATCACGGCCAGCACTTCGCCGGCGGCGACGGTATCGCCGGGTTCGACGCGGAGGTCGCTGACGCGGCCTTCTTTGGGCGATTTCAGCTCGTTCTGCATCTTCATGGCTTCGATGACGAGGATGCCCTGATGGGCAACGACGTGGGCTCCGTGTTCGACCAGGACGCGGACGACGCGGCCGGGCATCGAGGCTTTGAGGGTGACGGGGCCGTCGGTTCCGGCGTGACGGCGGCGGCGCTGGAAGGAGCGCGGATCTTCAGCCTGCCACGCGATGCGGTGCTCGTCGAGGTGGAGCGCGGGATCGGCGAGGTCGGCATCGAGGACGATGCGGTGGGCGCGGCCTTCGAGCAGAAGCGAGAGGACGCCGGGACGGATGAAGTGGGCGTCGGCTTCGACGGTGTGGCCATCAAGCTGGACGTTCCAGCGTCCTGGTTCCGCGGCCGGGGTGAGGTCGACGCGGTGCTGCTGGCCGTCGATTTCGATGTCGAGCTTCACGGGCGGCCTCCGAGTCCTTCCCTGCGCGCGGCGCTTTTCCAGCCGGAGACGGTGCTCGATTTCCAGCCGCCATTGGCCGCGGAGGCGGCGCTGTTGCCATTGCCTGGAGTCAGCGCGGGGCGAGAGGCTTCGAAGAGGGCTGCCGCGATGACAGGAGCAGGGCTGGGGGCAGCGCCTCCCGCCGGCGGCTCGGCGAGGAGGCGGTCGAGGTAGCCGGTATCGATGCGGGCGGTACGGAAGCCCTCATCGCGCAGAATGCGGCGGAAGAGGCCGAGATTGGTGCGGATGCCGCCGATGACGTATTCATCGAGGGCGCGGAGCATGCGGGCGATGGCGAGGTCGCGCGTGGGCGCGAAGGCGATCAGCTTCGAGAGCATCGGATCGTAATCCATGGGGACAACCCAGCCCTCGTAGATGCCGCAGTCTTCGCGGATGCCGGGGCCGCCGGGCTGGAGCAGGCGTGCGATGCGGCCGGGCGAGGGCATGAAGTTGTTTTCCGGATCTTCGGCATAGACGCGGCACTCGATGGCGTGGCCGCGCAGGTGAACGTCGGCCTGCGTGAACGGCAGCGGTTCGCCCCGGGCGATCTGGATCTGCAGGTGGACGAGGTCGTATCCGGTGACCAGCTCGGTGACCGGATGCTCGACCTGGAGGCGCGTGTTCATTTCGAGGAAGTAGAAGTTCTGCTCGGAGTCGACGAGGAACTCGACGGTGCCGGCGTTGGTGTATCCGGCAGAGAGCGCGAGACGGACGGCGGCTTCGCCCATGCGGCGGCGCAGATCGGGAGTGACGACGGGCGAAGGAGCTTCTTCGATGACCTTCTGATGGCGGCGCTGGACGGAGCATTCGCGCTCGCCGAGGTAGACGC
>DASSKX010000549.1:0-3127 GCA_035689925.1 Acidobacteriaceae bacterium | reverse complement strand
AGCCAATTCGGGCAAGTTCAATACCCTCACGACCAGCACGAACAACAACATCGACAACACGCAATACCTGGCCCGTCTCGATTATGCGATCAGCCAGAAAGACCACCTCAGCGGCCGCTACTTTTACAACCAGGACAACTTCCAGCGCCCCTTCACCGCCCCGCTCGGCTTCTATGCGTTGAACCTCTTCCGCAATCAGGCGTTGACCATCAGCGACGCGCACGTCTTCTCGAACACGCTCACCGGCGCAGTCTATGTGGGAGCATTTCGCGGCGCGCGCACGCAGATCCCCGAAGCGCCGGGCCTGAAGACCCTCAAAGATCTGGGCCAGGTCATCAATTACGGCAGCCCGACGGAGAGCGTAGTTCCGTTCCCGGGCGTGCGCGCGAACCTCTCCTACATCAATATCTTCTCCGGCGGAGCATTAACGCAGGACTCCACCACCTTCGACATCACCGCCCAGCTCGTCAAGGTGCTTCACACCCACACCCTCAGCTTCGGCGGCGAAATCGAACGCGACCGGATCGACATGAATGATTTCTCCTACACGCCAGGCGACAACAGCTTCAGCGCCCAGCAAACGCAGGCGCCCACCGGCACCACTCTGCCGTCCGGTTTCACAGCTTCCGGAGACCCGTTCGCCAGTTTCTATCTCGGCTACGAATCGAGTTTCTTCCAGGACAACGGACGCACCGCTTACCTGCGCGAAATTCGTCCCTCGCTCTATCTTCAGGACGATTGGAAAATAAAACCAAGGCTGACTCTGAACCTCGGCCTGCGCTGGGATCCCTGGCTGCCGCCGATCGATCAGAACGGAACGCTGGTTGGCTTCAATCTCGCCAATCCCAACTTCCAGTCCACGGTCGCTCCCGGCGCCCCGAAGGGCGTATGGTTCGTGGGCGACCCCGGCCTGCCCAAAGCCGTATTCAAAAACAACTTCAACGACTTCGCTCCGCGCGTCGGCTTCGCCTGGAATATCTTCGGCACCGGCACGACCGTGCTCCGCGGTGCCTACGGCATCTTCTACGGCTTCCCGGAGGGCCTGCTCTACCAGCGCACCGACGCCATGCAGCCCGTCGATCTGTTCCTGAACATTCCTGCGCCCCCGCAACGCTGGGACGACATCTACGGCAGCTATCCGGGCGGCGATCCCTTCCCCCGTGCTCACGTCAGTCCTTCGGACTTTAAAAACTACAAGTTCATTACGCCCCTTTCCGGCGGAGTACTCAATCCGTTCTCCAAGGTGGCATACACGCAGGCCTACAACGTCATCGTCGAACAGAGTCTGAGCCACGGTTTCGCCATGAACGTTGGATGGGTGGGGAACCATGCCCTGCACGTCATGGCCTCGCGGCAGTTCAACCCGGCAGTCGGCGCTCCGACTTCCAGCGTGGAGAATAAGTACCGGATCTTCCCTGGCCTCGGCGCTGTCGAGCTAGCCGACTCTTACAACTATGCGATGACCAATGCCATGGAGGTCAACGTCACGCGCCGTGCTGCGCACGGGCCCGCGCTGCTGGCGAACCTTGTCTGGATGAAGACCATCGACAATGGCTCATCCGGCACCGAAGGACAGGCAGGGCCGCCCAATCCATTCAACCTGAACAGCGCCCGTGGAGTAGCCGACTTCGATCAGGCAGTGCGCTTCACTACCTCAGCCAACTATCCATTCCCGCGCGTCGACGTAAACGGAATAGCAGGTGCGCTGGCCAACGGCTGGCAGATCAACGCCATCGTCACCGCCCAAACCGGCTTGCCGATCACCATCACCAGTGGCGTCGACAATTCCCATTCCGGCGTTGGCAACGATTATGCGGACTTCGCCGGCGGCGTCAGCACAAGACGTCCTGCGGGGGTCACAAAAATCCAGGCGTGGTTTAACCCCGCAGCCTTCAAGAAAAACGCGGTCGGCACCTTCGGCAATGTGCCGCGGAACCTTCTGCGAGGACCCGGCTACGCAGATGTCGACTTGTCGCTCTTCAAGGACATCGCGCCCGAGAGCCGCGTTCACGCCCAGTTCCAGGCAGAGGCATTCAATGCCCTGAACCACACAAACTTTGCCAACCCGGTGTCGAACGTTTCGTCGGGAACGTTTGGGCAGATCACGTCGACCAGCACCAGCACCGGCAGCGTGAATTCGCCCACTACCGCCGGCGCGCAACGCGTATGGCAATTCGCGCTCAAGCTCATCTTCTAACTTTGAGCAGTCTCAATCCACGGCGCCCCGGTCCCATGACTCGGGCGCCGTTTCCTTTTGCCCGAAACCTGAATCGCCAACAGATTGTCGGTGGAACCTAACCGTCAAAACTGCACCTTCGGCGCAGTCTGCGATGCGGGGCTCGCCTCGAAGTAAGCATTATTCGTCTGGAATCCCGCCATCCCCGCCCACACGCTGTTCGGAAATTGCCGAATGAAGGTGTTGTAATCGCGCACCGCCTGGTTATAGCGATGACGCTCAACCGCGATGCGGTTCTCCGTCCCCTCCAGCTGATCCTGCAGTTGCAGAAAATTCTCGTTCGCCTTCAGATTCGGATAATTCTCCGCGACTGCCAGCAATCTGCCCAGCGCTCCATCCAGCTGTCCATTGGCCTGAATCTTCCCCTGCGGAGTATTCGCCGACAGCAGCGCCGCGCGCGCCTTGTCCACATCGGCAAAGACAGCTTCCTCGTGTTGCGCGTACCCCTTCACCGTCGATACCAGGTTCGGAATCAAGTCAGCGCGGCGCTGCAGCTGCGTCTGCACGTTACCCCACTGCTCCTGCACCGCCTCCTGTTTAGCGACCATCTGGTTGCGTGCGCTCACATAACTGCCAAAAATCAGCAGCCCCACCAGAACGATTACCGCCACCACGCCCAACGCGATCCACAGCCCGCGACGCATCATCTTGCTCTTCTCCTCGCCAATCCCCGTGTTAGGAACCGCTCTTGCCTACGAACTCCAATGCGACGAAGTTCTACCAGCTGCCGCCGGCGCCGCCTCCACCCGTCGAGCCACCACCGAACCCACCGAAGCCGCTCCCGCTGCCGCTGTCTCCACCGCCGCCACCACCGCCACCGCCGCCCCAGCCTCCTCCTCCGCCGCCGCGCCACGGGCCACCACCGCCGAAGAGCATCCCCAGCAAAAACCC
>DASSKX010000548.1:0-5190 GCA_035689925.1 Acidobacteriaceae bacterium | reverse complement strand
GCTCAGCCCCGGCGCCGGATGGGGCGCCAAACGCTGGCCTCCCGATCGCTACGGTGCCGTCGCGCGGCGCATCGCCGAAGCGCGTATGCACGTCCTCATCAACAGCGGCCCCGCTGAACAACATCTCGCACGCGAAATCGTGGACGCCAGCGGCGGAGCAGCCCGGCCGGTCAGGCTCGATCTCGCCGGGCTCATTGCGGTCACCCGTCATGCATCGCTGGTCATTGCTGGCGATACGGGGCCGCTGCATCTCGCCTGCGCGCTCAATGTCCCGGTCGTCGGCATCTTCGGTCCCACCGATCCCGCCCGCAACGGCCCCTTCCACTGCCACAGCCGCGTGCTGCGTCATCCGGAAAGCATCCGCGACCACACGCGCCGCAGCGAACCGGAAGCGGGTCTGCTCACCATCACGCCCGAGGCCGTCTGTGATGCCGCCTTCGATCTGCTGCGCGAGGTGCGCGCGTGACCGGCGGCTGGAAGCGCATCGCCCGCCGCATCCGCGTGCCGCTTGGCTTCGCGTTTGCCGCTTTCTTTCTGTGGCTCGCGCACCCAGCCTGGCGGTTCCTCGCGTTCAGTCTGCTGCTCGTGATTCCCGGACTCCTGCTGCGCGCCTACGCCTCCGGCTACGTGAAGAAGAACGCGGAACTGACTACGACCGGACCCTACGCGCGCACACGCAACCCACTCTACCTGGGCTCGATGCTGATCGCCTTCGGCTTCGCCCTCGCCGCGCGCAGCATCTGGATCGCCGTTGCGCTCGCGGTCCTCTTCGCGGTCATCTACATCCCGGTGATTCGCTCCGAAGAAGAATACCTTCGCTCTGTTTTTCCCAACTTCGACCGCTATGCCGCCGCCGTCCCCCGGCTGCTGCCACGGATTACCCCGGCAAAGACCACAGCGGAGCCTGGCCGGTTCTCATCGGCCCTCTACCGTAAACATCGTGAATACAATGCTCTGATCGGGGCCGTCTGCATGTATGCTGCTCTCATTATCAAACTGCTCCTCGTGAGCAGATAAGAGAGATCGGATTCCGCTTGAAGCATTTTCCTCCCCTGATCGGTCTGTCGTTAGGCTCGGCGTTGACTGCTGCCACACTGGCGGTGCTCGCCGCTGCGCAAACCGTCCCGGCCCCCTCGCCTCTGCCGCCACCGCGTCCCGGCTACAGCTTTCCCGCGCACGAGACGCTGACGTATGCCGTGGACTGGCGTGTCTTTCCCGCAGGCACGGCGGTTTTTCACCTCCAGCAGGACGGCGACACCGAGAAGATCAACGCGTCTGCCGACACGCTTGGCGCGATCAATCTCATCTATCGCGTGAGCGACCGCTACCAGTCTTCGTTCAACCGCACCACCGGCTGCTCCGCTGGATTTTCGAAGCAGATCCAGGAAGGCCGCCGACAGGTCACCACCGATCTCGTCTTCGATTACGCGCAGCACAAGGCGCTGCTGAACGAAAAGAACATCATCAAAGGCACCAGCAAGCATCAGGAAGGCGAGGTCGGTCCCTGCGTGACGGATCTGCTTTCCGCCATCTTCTATCCCGCTTCGCAGACGCTCACGCCCGGCCAGAGCTTCCGTATCCCGGTCGGCGACTCAACACGGACTGTTCTTGTCACGATGAAAATCGAAGACCGCGAGAGCATCAAGACTCCGCTCGGAACCTACCAGACAATCCGGGTGCAGCCGACGGCTGAAGCCGGCGTGGTGAAAGCGCGCGGCGACATCTGGATCTGGTACACGGACGATGACCGCCACATGCCCGTGCAGATGCGCGCACGGTTCTTTTGGGGAACCATTACGTTCCGCCTGACAGCGCTCGATCAGAAGTAGCTACTGAATCCGGAAGCGTTCCCGCATCAACCGCTGGAGACGCGGCTTGTAGATCAGGTCGAAGGCAAGCTCTTTGCCCGGGAACATCGCCAGCGCCGCACGGCGCGTGTCCGCCACCATTTCGGCAGCCTCATCGATGGTCAGGGTCAAGTCCTGCCCGATCACCGACATCACCATGTTCACCATGATTTGCAGCCGCCGCAGCTTGCGCTGCTCATCCTTAAGCTCTTCCGGGGTCTGCCGGATTTCGTCCGAAGGGGAATTTGTTGCCTGATATTCGGGTTCTGACCCCATGCTGCGCGGCCCTCCGATTGTGGGATCGTACATCAGGTTGACTCCACCCGGACGCAAAAAGGATGCCCGCCGCGTGCCCCCTCAGATTCCTGCGCCATTGCAGGTCAGGCTGACAGCTGGATTGTCAGCTCGCACCTGCGTGACAAACGCAGCAGATTCATTGTGATCCATGCACACGCACCCCTGGCGCGCAAAGCTGCGGCCCAGGTATCTCGGCGCGGCGAGAAGCCAGCGTCGCCGAGCAGCCGTATCGGGGCGCTCTGGATCCAGCGCCTCCGCTGCGATCCGGGCAATGCGTGGCAGGCTTTGAGCCGCCTCTGCGTCCACACTCCAGCAGAGCAGGGAAGAATCCCTTTCCTGCTCCGATCGCTCTGGAACCACAACAGCACCGCGCTGGATGAGTATCCGCAGCTCCCGCTCAGAGCCCGCAGCCAGGGCGATAAGCAGGTCCGGCTGAAACCCTCGCTCGACCATCTCCCGCACCGCGAGCTGCGGGTCAGCGCAAAGTCCCACCGACACCGGCCGCTTCTGCCGCACCTCATTCTTCAGAATGCGCAAAGCCTCATCCAGCGTGCTCACGACGAAGTCGCAGAACCCGGCCCGCAGCGCCGCTCGTAATGCCTCAGCATCGGCATCGATCCAAAGGGAAGCGGCTCCCGCGATACTCGCCGCCACGACGGCGGCGACGCAGCACGGGCCGGCGCACAGCAGAATCTTGCCGCCGGCTTCCCCGGCAAACTGTTCGCGGGCGATCCTGCTGATCGTCAGATACTGCTCATGGATTGTGCTGATTTCCGGATGATGCATGGCCAGAGACATTCTGCCATGCGGCCGCTACCAACTCGAATAGGGCTGCCCGTTCGATCCCACAGCATCCGAACCGCTGTGCACGTCCGTGACGCCGGGCTCCGACTGGTCCACGTCCTGATAGGTGCTGTCCGTCGCCGTTTGCCATGTTTCCGAGCTGTGCGTCATCGGATCCACGGGAATCTTCTTGAGATAGCCCGCCTGCACCAGATCATCGAGCGACTGCGGCGCCTTGTTCTTATCCATCGTGTACGAGTCGATCGCGTCGCGCAGCACGTGCAGGTCCTCCTTCAGCGCCGCCTCCCGTGCATTCTGGATGGCCGCAGTGAACCGCGGAATGGCCACCATGGCGAGTACGGCGATGATCGCCATGACGATCATCAGCTCCACCAGCGTGAAGCCGCTCTCCCCGTTGCGGGCCCGGTTTGTGGCCCGGTTCCGAATTGTTATTATCCGCAGCACGCTTTCTACCAGTCCGAGTACTTCGTTCCGTCCAGTGCCGTCCCGTCCGACTTCGAATGCACATCGAAGACGTTCTGGCCGCCCCATGAATCGGAGGTTGGGTCATCCTGCATTGCCCGCAATCCCCAGTCATCTTTGCCGGTCATGGGGTCGACCGGGATCCGTCGCAGGAATTTCACCTTTTTACCCTGGACGTCCACGCCGTCCACCAGCGTCTGCAGGTCCGGGGGATAGTTGTAGCTCTCCATCTTGGTCTGAAACGCGTGCCGGTCCGCCGCATCTTTGTAGGCGTCGATCGCCGCCCGCATCTCCCACAGGTCGTACCGCAGCTCGCGTTCCTTCTGTCGCTTCACCTGAAACCGCGCGATCGGCACCGCGGCGGAAGCCAGGATCCCCAGGATTGTCACCGTGACGATCAGCTCCACCAGTGTCAGGCCGGTTTCACCGCGCCCGACGATCCACCGCTTTTTGAACGACTTCAGCATGTATCGAGTTTCTGCTGCCCCCTCATCCGCGGTTTCACCGGATATGCACCACAGCCTGAGATCCCGTGCCCGGGATCACCTGCTGCTGGCTATTCCGTATGACCGGCCGGGTTACTGCAACGGTAGCATCCCCAGGCGCTTTGGCCTGAAAAGTAAGGACGCAGAGCATGCCCGATCCGCTCACGCCCTTCGTTCCGGGCGGTCGCGAAACTGCAACAGCCACATTGCCGTTGCCGTCATCGCGATGCGCCAGCGCGACCGCCTGTCCATCCCGGCCCAGAGCATTCGTATCGGTCCGTGTCTCGCTCTGCACGTCCGTCAGGGTCAGCTTCGACTTGTCATATTGCACCTGCATCGGCACCGCAAATACATCGTTGCCGCCCGACATATTCACGGCCATCTGGAAAGTCGACCCGACCTTCTGCGCTGATTGCGCGGGCGCCACCTCGAGGCTTACTGGCGCCTGGTTTGCGTTCTGCTGCATCTGGGTCGCGGCATCCGCAGCCGCACCAGCGGCGGACGGCGGTGTTCCCGGGGTGACCGGCGGAGTTGCCGGCGTCACAGACTGCCCCTGCGGCGTGCCGGCCGGCCGTGCCGCTGCCGGAGCCGAGATGGACCGTAGTGAAGCCATCGGCCGCACCTCCACGTTGTTGAAGGTGCCCGTATCGATCTCCTGCACGTTCTCCGGATCGATCTGCAGCCGGCGCACAACGTGAGGAACCATCAGGAAGACAATCTCGTCGTTAACAGTCTCCCTCGAATTCGTGCTGAACAGGTACTTAATCAGCGGAAGTTCGGCCAGTCCCGGCGTGCCGCTGATGGAAAGCGTCTGCTGGTGCTGCAGGATGCCGCCCAGCAGGTTAGCTTCGCCGTCTTTCAGCGAGATGGTCTGATCCACCTTGCGCTGGGTGATGATCGGCTCCGAGATGCCGCCGATATTCGTGTTCCCGTTCGTGGCCGAGACTTCAATCGAATTCTTCAGCGTTACATCGCCGTTGAAGTGAATCGTCGGCTTGATATCCACGATGACGCCAACGTCGATGTACTGGAATTGCGTGTTGACCAGCGAACTGACAATGGCTGTCGCCGCCCCCGTCTGGTACGAACCGGTGGCAATCGGAATGCGCGACCCAATGGTGAGCTTCGCCTCCTGCCCGTCGGACGCGCGAATCTGCGGGTTCTGAATGATGCGCGAACGCGTATCCGTCAGCAGCAGGTTCACCGCCGCCTGGCCGATCGTTACAGCAAAATTCGTTGAGTTCAAGTGCGCCAGGTTGTTCAGCGTCAGGCTGCTCGTCGTGGTCGAGGTCGCA